>CASFHJ010000148.1 GCA_949294425.1 uncultured Campylobacter sp. | reverse complement strand
AAAATAGCTCCTTGGCATGTTGACGCGGCTATTGATAACTCTGGCTCTTGTTTGCCTATCTTAAGATACATAATAGGCAGGGACTTAAATGAGTGCGAGTTTTTTATGCTTTTTAAAAATGTTGATATTGGCTTTTTTGTTAAAACTCACTGGACTAGAAAGGACAATACTTCTGCGTATTTTTTCTCAAACGAACACTATATGATAAGATCCTTGCTTAACTCATCTCATCTAGCACTTCAAGCACAAAAAAACAAGGATCAAATTTTAATTAGCTATCATAGTTTAAAAGATGAATTTGGCACAGCAAAGGATAAGCAAATACTTTATGCTGTTTATAAGGAGCTAGGCTTAAATGCTAACTTACATCTAATAAAAGATGAAAGTCAAATAGATAAAAAATACATAAAACATCTAGATCACGGGCTTGGCATGTCTTATAGAGCCCTTTTTAGAAAGGAGCTTCCAGCACTTTTACAAAGGCTTAAAGGCAAAAAATTTAGCCTAAAAGAAGACACTATAAGCTATGCTTGTGGTGGCTTGACTTTTAATTTTAAGGACAAAAAAGATAAATTTGAACTTAGTCTTTCATAGCCTCTTTTATCATCTTTTCTATGCTTTGAAAGTCCTCGAAATTCTCAGCTCTTATAAAGTCAGCTTTTAAGGGCTTTTTATAATGCTTTTCTATCTCGCTTACTAAAGCCATGATTTCCATGCTGTCTATTAGATCCTCACTTAGTAAGTTTTTGCTATTTTCATCTATATCAGCTCTGCCTATGTTTAAAAATAAATTTTTTATCTCTTGCATTTTGTATCCTTTGTTTTTTTATAATTATCTTTTAAAAATTCTTATAAAAATTTAAAATTCTATCCCTATACTCAAACTTAGCTCTTTTATAAAAATTTATAGCCCTTTGGTTTGAAAGCTCTACAAAGAGTTTAAAAAACTTACTTTGCTTATTTTTAGCAAAAAAAGTGCTTAAAAGTGCGTAAGCTACGTTTTTGTATTTTAGGTCTTTATCAACTGCTATGAAGTCTAGGTAGGCTGAGTTTATGTTTTTGCTAAAGATTAGGGCTGCTTTTATGCTTTCATTTTCCTTATAAAGCAAAATTTCATCTGATTTTTTTCTAAGCTCAGCTCTTGAAAAATAAAAAAGCTCCTTTGTAAAATACTTGCTAAAAAAGCTATGAAGCTCTTTATCATCATCTTTTTTAGCCTCTTTTATAAAATCAAAGCTTGGATTTGTTAAGCCCTCATTTTTAAGACTCATTTCCTTGTGCTTAAAAAGGAGATTAAAGGAATTTAGCTCTAAAAAGTGCTCGTGCTTTAAGAGCTCTTTTTCATTTTTTTCTATAATTTTTATATAAAACTTAGGCAAATCGTATTTTTTAAGCTCGTTTAAAAAATAAAAAAGCAAATTTTGCTCTTTATTATAAAAAAAGAAAGACTTATCCTCTTTTTTAAGAATGAGTAGCTCTTTTTTTGAAATTTTTTCTTTTATAATGCTTAGACTTTCTTTTGTGTTGCTTAGTAAAAAACCATCATAAAAACAGCTTTCAAAGTCTTGCATTTAAAGCCTTTCTGTCTATCTTAGAATTTGCATTTAGCTTAAAATTATCCACTCTTATAAAGCTTCTTGGTATCATATAAGAGGGTAATTTTTCCTTTAAAAAGTCTTTTAAGTCTAAATCCTCATCACTTTCATAAAAGCAAATTATTTTTTCCTTAAAGATACAAGCACAAAGCCTTACTTTTTTATGAGAGCTTACTAGGCTTTCTATCTCTGCTAGTTCTATGCGGTGTCCGTTGTATTTTATCCTTGAGTCCTTTCTACCATAGCAAATAAGCTCGTTTTTTTCATTATAAGCTACTATATCTCCTGTTTTATAAACTAAGTCTAGATAATTATCATGCAAGGGATTTTGTATGAAAGCCTGTTGGCTTTGCTCTTTATTTGCATAATATCCCAAAGAAAGACAAGTTCCTCTTACGTAAAGCTCTCCTTTTTCATTAGGCTTTGTTATTAGCTTTAAGTTTTCATCAAAGACTAAAAGCTGGGTATTTTCACAAGCTTTTCCTATGGGTAAAAGCTCATCATCTTTAAAATCCCTATCCACTATATAATAAGAGCAAACATCAGTTATCTCAGTAGGTCCGTAGCAGTTTGCAAAAAGGGTATTTGGTAGAATTTTTTTATATATATTTAAAAGCTTTGTAGGCATTATCTCCCCGCCAACTAGAAATTTTTTCAAAGAACCTAGCTTGTATCTTTTTAAATTCTGCTCATCTCTTGCTAGATAAGCTAAGATACTTGGCTTAAAAAAGATCATAGAAATTTTTTCTTTTTCTAAGTAGCTTAGAATTTCATTTGGAAAGACAAAGAGTGAATTTGGGATTAAATGCAAACTAGCGCCTGTTTTAACAGCGGCTATTATGTCAGGCAAGGAAGCATCTACAAATAAGGGGGCTTGATTTGCTATTATTTCATTTTCATCTACTTTAAAAGTTTTGCAAAAGAAAAAAGCATAATCAATCACGCTTTTATGACTTATGCTAACACCCTTTGGCTCTCCTGTGCTTCCGCTTGTAAAAAGCACGTAAGCTAAATTTGTATCTATATGCTTAGATCTTGCTTTTTTTAAGGCTTTTTCATCTAGCTTAAAATCCTTTAAATCCTCTATAAAAATTTGATCTAAATCAAGCTCTAGTTTTGAGTTTTTGCTAGTGATTATCAGCCTTGCTTTTAGGGTTTTAATAATCTTTAAAAGTCTTTCTTTGGGGATTTTTTCATCTAGTATGCAGTAAAAATTCCCAGACTTAAGCACCGCAAAAAGACTTACAAGAGCTTCTATACTCTTTGGCAGGAGTATCAAAACAGGGCTTTGCAAAAAGCCATTATCTAGTTTTGTTAAAAGCTTACTTGCAAGTTTATTAGCTAAGAGGTTAAAATCCTCATAAGTAAGGCTTTTTAAACCCTCGCTAAAAGAAGCCACAAGGGCTGTTTTTTTGGGAAAGTTTTTAGCACTTCTTTCTAAGAAATCCTGCATAGCTCTTATCATAAATTCTCATTTATGTAGTTTAAAATCTTTTCTATGCTGTTTAGCTCTTGTGTTTTTTCTATGGGTATGTTTATATTGTATTTTTCTGTTATATTTAAAAGTATGTTTGCCATATCTAAAGAGTCAATGCCTTGATCGCTTAAGCTCTTATCATTTTTCAGGCTTTTTACATCTACTAAGACCCCGCTTTCTTTTATCAACTCTAAGATTTCATCTATACTTGCTTTCATTTTTCCTCCTTAAATTTTAATAAAGTCGTAGCGTAAGATAAGCCCGTGCCAAAACCACTTAATAAGATTTTATTATATCCTTTTTTGCTTATAAATTCTTGTAAAAGCAGGGGCAAAGAAGATGAGACGGTATTTCCATACGAGGCAGCTAAAAATGGCACTTTTTTAGGATCTAGTTTTAGTCTTTTTGCAAGAGTGTCTAGTAGATATTTGCTTCCTTGATGAAATAAAAAAAGATCAATCTCATCTTTTAAAAAGTCGTTCTTAGATAAAAAATCCTCTATGTGTTTTACTACAGTACTAGCTGCAAAGTTAAAGACGGCTTGACCATTCATACTTAAAACATCTTTTTTGCAAAATATATGCTCATAGCCACTACCATCAGTTCCAAAGCTAAATTTTAAGGCTTGTAGCTTGTAATCCTTGCTTATATAAGTAACACTTGCTGCATCTGCAAAGAGTAGGGCAGTGTTTTTGTCTTTTTTATCTACTATCTTGCTATAAGGATCGCAGGTAAAAAGTAGCCCATGTTCTAAGCCATTAAAACTCATAAAGGCTATGATATTTGAAAGAGCATAAACATAGCCACTACAAGCAAGAGCTATATCATAACAAGCACAATCCTTGCTTAAGCCTAACTCTTTTTGTAAAAGAGCCGAGCTGTGTGGGATCCTTATGTCTTGGTTTTGAGAGACAAGAACTAGGCAGCTTATTTTTGAATACTCTATGTCTAGTCCTTCACAAGCCTTTAAGCACATAGATACTAAGCTTTCATTCTCATCTTTTATGCTTAAGCTTTCAAAGCCTATCTTATCTTTTATAAAGCTATCATTTATGCAAAAAAGATCCTTTCTTTCGTAGTTGTTTATGGTATTTTTAGCCTTGTAGCTTGATATTGAGTGTATGCCTAGCATTTTATATCCCCTTGCAACCAAAAAACAAGATCCCCCCCCCCGTAGCTAAGGAGTCCTTGTATATGGTTATTTCGCTTTTACTTAGAAGAAAATTAAAATTTGTTTTTAGCTGAATTTTTATTGGGTATGCTCTTTGCGGTAAAAGACAAGAGCTTGTAAATTTAGCAAAATACCACTTTCCCTGTCTTTGTTTTTGTATGGTTTTTTGCACTAGGTATTTATTTAGAGCTATGATTTCCTCCATCATGCTAAATTTGCTTTGCTCATGTAGTATTATGCTTTTTTCCTCCTCTTTAAATTCGGCTTTATTTATTATAAGCTCTTCTTCATAAGGCACACTTTTACTTGGCTTTGAGTCTTCATCTTTTAAGCCGTAAAGTTCTTTTAGCTCTGAATTTTCTTTGTATCTACACAAAAAATAAAGCTCTTTATCATCTTTTGGCTTTTGCCCACTTAATAAGATATTGTTTTTCATTATCTTATGAAAGGATAGTTCAAAATAGCTTAGTTTTTTATCTTGCAAGATCTTGCTAAGCTCATTATAAACATCTGGTCCTTGTATGTAGTCTCTACTTCCTTTAAGATTAAAGCTTAGTTTTTTCATATCCTAACTCCTAAATGGTTTTATTTGCGGTTCTTTATCCATCCATGCGTAAATGTCTTTTGAAAGAAGTTCTATAGAGCTTTCGTAAAATTTTTTATAATCATAAATGTAAATTTTATTTCTCCCAAGCTCTAATTCTTTTA
>CASFHJ010000147.1 GCA_949294425.1 uncultured Campylobacter sp. | reverse complement strand
TTTGAACGGCTACTTTAAAGACCTCATTTCCTTTCATTTTCATAGCCAAAGGAGAGCTAAGAGAACTTTTATCAGCTCTTTGTATCATAAGCAAATCAGCATAGCTTCCATCACTTGCAGTATGCACATCAATAATAGGGTATCTCTCATCTTCTCCTACAATACAGGCACCAGCACCATCTCCAAATAAAATACAAATGCTTCTATCGGTATAATCCATTACAGAGCTTGTTTTTTCAGCACCTATAATCAAAACTTTTTTCTTTAAACCGCTTTCTATTAGGGATTTTGCTACTTCTAGTAGGTAAATAAAACCAGAACAAGCAGCTGATATATCAAAGGCAGTTATATTTTTAAGACCTAAATTTGAGGCGATTTTACAGGCTGTAGATGGCATAGTGAAATAATCAGGACTTAGAGTAGCTACTACAATGGCATAGATTTCTTCTTTTTGTATACCAGCTCTTTGTATAGCTAAAATAGCTGCCTTTGTGCCTAGATCGCTTGTTTTTTCATCATCTTTTGCTAGTCTTCTTTCTTTGATACCTGTTCTTTTGCTAATCCACTCATCATCGGTATCTATCATCTTTTCTAAGTCTTTATTATCTAAAATCTGCTCTGGTATATATGCAGCTATGCTTTGTATAGAGGCTTTATTTTTCAAAATTTGCTAACTCGCTTTCTATGACTTGATAAATGTTTGATTCGCTAAATTTTAAAGCTTGAAATATAGCATTTTTGATAGCTCTGGAATCACTTTTACCATGGCTTATTATAACACAGCCATTAACACCTAATAAAGGTGCTCCACCATATTCTTGCCAGTCTATATGCTTTTTTAAAGCCTTAAATACAGGTTTCATAAGCATGGCTCCAAGCATGGCTAGGGCTGATTTTTTAGTTCTTTGCTTTAGCATGGAAAATATAGCAGTAGCTACCCCTTCACAGGCTTTTAGTATAGCATTTCCGCTGAAACCATCGCAAACTAAAACATCTATATTGTTATTAAAAAGATCCTTGCCCTCTGCGTTTCCAACGAAATTTTTTAATTTCTTAAGGGCTTTGTGGCTTTCTTTTGTAAGCTCATTTCCCTTGCTTTCTTCTTCTCCATTTGAAAGAAGGGCTATCCTTGGTTTTTGTAAGCCCATTATTTCTTTGGCGTAAGCCTCACCCATAACGGCGAATTGAAATATATGCTCACTCTTACAATCAGTGTTTGCTCCAACATCTAAAAATAAGGTTTTATCTTTTATATTTGGCATTAGTGTAGCTATGGCTGGGCGTAAGACATTTTTAAGTCTCCCTAGTCTAAGGGTTGCTAAAGACATTGTGGCCCCACTATGACCTGCTGAGACAACTGCTTGCACCTTTTTTTCTCTTAGCAAATCCATAGCTTTATATATAGTACTTTCCTTGTATTTTAAGGCTTCAGTAGCACTTTCTTCCATGGGAAAAACGAAGCTACTTTCCTCATACTCTATGAATTGCTTTAGATGTCTTGGTATCTTAGGATCTAATATATTTTTGTCTCCAACCAGTACAGCCTTAAATTTTTTGCTATCTAAGGCTTGTATAAGACCCTCTATTATAGGCTTTTCGCCGTAATCCCCACCCATTGCATCTATAGCAATGCTTATCATTTAGTATTCCTTGGTTAAAGGGTTTGCTCTATGCGGCATCTTGTATGTGCCGTCTTTGTCTTTAACTGGTCTTAGAAGTGTTATTTTGTAGTGAGTTCTTCTTTTTGCTGCACGTGTTTTACTCACTCTTCTTTTAGGAACTGCCATTTTAAAACTCCTTTCAAAAATTTATTCACATTTTTTGCAGTAAAAATACGAGCTTAAAAAACTTTCAAGCTCCGCATTTGCTATCTCCAAAAAGTCAATTTTGTCGCTATATAGCTCGACTATATCACTTGGTAAAGCACCACTATCTCTTACTTCTTCTGTGCTTAATATAAGCTTTACATCCTCATTTATATCTATTCTTAAGTCCTCACCACAGGAATTACAAAAGCTATCTATAAAACCTTGCATCTTCATATCAAGCTCTGCTCTTTTATTTGTTTTTCTAGTGCAAAGCCCAGTAAAGTAAACATCTTTTATATTTAAATTTAGCTCATATGGTGCTTTATTTAAAGATGAGAACTCAACAAGCATTTAGCTTAACTCACTATCCTTAAAGAAAAAGTCTATTTCTATCTTAGCATTTTCTAAGCTATCACTACCATGAACTGCGTTTGCATCTATGCTTTGTGCAAAATCAGCCCTTATTGTTCCGGGTTTTGCTTCCTTTGGATTTGTAGCTCCCATTAGTTCTCTATTTTTAAGAACTGCGTTATCACCTTCTAGTACGGAAACTACCACAGGTCCACTTATCATAAAATCTACCAAGTCAGCATAAAATGGTCTATCTTTATGAACTTCGTAGAATTTTTGAGC
>CASFHJ010000146.1 GCA_949294425.1 uncultured Campylobacter sp. | reverse complement strand
TTAAAACTACCAAGATAGTAAGCCCTGTATCTGCAAATATCGCAAGAGCTATAGGCAAAAACCCAAGACTTGCTAGGATCAAAGCTATAAATTTAAGCCCCAGAGCTAGGGTGATATTTTGCCAAATTATTATTTTATTTTTTCTTGCTATTTGTATAGAGCTTTTAAGTTTTGAAATTTTATCGTCCATAAAGACTACATCAGCATTTTCTATGGCTATATCAGAGCCTGTTTTTCCCATGGCTATACCAAGATCAGCATTTATAAGGCATAAGGCATCATTTATCCCATCTCCTACAAAGACGATATTTTTTTCTTTTTTCATGTATTCTTGTAGAAATTCTAATTTTTCATGAGGTAAGCATTCTGCTTTGAAAAGCTTTATATCAAGCTCTTTTGCCACGTTTTGCACTCTAGCTTTTTTATCTCCGCTTAAAATAGCACTTTTTATACCCATTTGATTTAGATAAGCTAGGCTTTCTTTGCTATCTTCTTTTATAGTATCATCAAAGGCAAAACCAGCCACGAACTCATCATTTATAGCCATAAATACATTAAAATCATCATCTTTTTTGAAATTTTTTATATCCTTAAAAAGCTCTTCTTTTCCTACTAAAATTTTTTTGTCCTCAAGCTCACACAAAACGCCAAAACCACTTAGTTCTGTGTGCTTTTTTATGAGGGAATGCTCAAGTTTTTCCTTGTTTTTTTCAGCTTCTTTTAATATGCAAAGAGCTAAAGGGTGTTTTGAATTTAGCTCTGCTAGGGCTAGATATTTTAAGAGTTCTTCCTTACTAAATTTACTAAAATTTTTCATTTTTTTAAGGCTAAATTCACCGCTTGTAAGAGTGCCTGTTTTATCAAAAACTATGAATTTGCTTTTTGCAAGTATATCCAAAAAAACAGAGCCTTTAAACATTATACCAAGCTTACTAGCTCTTCCAATGGCGGTAAAATACGTAAGAGGCACAGCTATAACAAAGGCACAAGGACAAGATACAACTAATAAACTCAAAGCCCTTTCTATCCATAGCTCAAAATTTGAAAAAGAAAAAATAAGAGGCACAAGGGCTAAAAGAAGTGCCAAAAATACAACTATAGGTGTGTAAAATTTGCTAAATTTACTAACAAAATTTTCTAACTTACTCTTTTTTTTCTCTGTTTTGCTGATTAATTCTAAAAGCTTAGAAAGCAAAGAATCCTTAGCCTCCTTTGTAACTATAGCTTTTAGAGGCTTATTTGTGTTTATGAAACCAGCTAAAAGCTCGTCTTTGAGCCCTACTTGCCTTGGCATACTCTCTCCTGTTAAAGCCTTTGTGTCAACATAGCCCTCGTTTTCATAAATGACGCAGTCAACTGGCACCTTTTCATAAGCTTTTATTAGAATTTTATCCCCTACTAAAAGCTCATCTAGGCTTACTTTTTTTATACTTTTTTCATCTTGTATTAAATTTGCATATTGAGCTTTCATGCTAAGTAAGCTTGAAATAGAATTTTTTGATCTTCTTATGGCTAAATCCTCAAAAAATATACCTATCCTATAAAAAATAAGAACTGCTAAAGCCTCGTTAAATTCTCCTAAATATATGGCTCCTAAACTCGCAACACTCATTAAAAAGCTTTCTCTAATAAACTTACCTCCTAATAAATCCTTTGCTGTATTTATGAAAACCTTGCGTCCAAAAAAGAGGTAAAATAAAAAAAACAAAGGCTCTAGATATTCGCTTTTAATGGCTTTTGTATATAATAAAAATATGAGCACAAAGGCAAATGCTAGTTCTAAAGCAAAAAATTTATTCCTTAACATGCTCAAGCCCTTGCTCGTAAATTCTTGCTATATGCTCATCATCTAGCTTATAAAAAACATGAAGTCCTAGCTTTTTCTTTTGTAAAATTTTACCTTGATAAAGCACTTTTAGATGCTGCGAGATTGATGGTTGCTTTATCTTAAGTATATTGCTAAGCTCATGCACGCAAAGCTCATTTTCTTTTAAGAGTTCTATGATTTTTAGTCTGGTAGGATCTGAGAAAAGATAGAAAAATGAGGCTAAAAGTTCAAAATTTTCATCATTTTCTATCAAGTCATTAGTTTTATTACTGCAAGAAGATTCTTTCTTTGTTTTTTCTTTTGTTTTCATTTTTTTCCTTTTTTTATAAATATATTATAATATAATTATATACTAATA
>CASFHJ010000145.1 GCA_949294425.1 uncultured Campylobacter sp. | reverse complement strand
TTTATAAGAAAGTGCTAATTCTATGGGCTTTAAATTTTCTCTTTGTATATTTTCTCTGAGGGCTAATTCTCTTAGTTTGTTCTCTTTTTCATCTAATATGACAGCTTTTATACTTAGCATACCAAGCATCTTACAAGCTCTTAATCTTCTTTCTCCGGCTACTAAAGTGTAAGAATTTATATTTTTCTTTATAAGCACTATAGGCTGTATAAGTCCATATCTTTCTATGGAAGCTGCCAGTTCTTCTAGAGCTTCTTCTTTGAAATCCTTTCTTGGCTGGTATGGGTTTGCTTCTATATCGCTTATGCTAATTTCTTGTGCATTATCAAAGCCAAGTTCCTTGCCATAAGCCTCGTCTACATCGCCTAAGATACTGCTTAAACCCCTACCTAAAGCTAATCTCTTTGCCATAAGCTATCCTACATCAAAGCATGAGCTAAATTTCTGTAAGCCACTGAACCGGGCGATTTTATATCGTAAAGCAAGATAGGCTTACCAAAACTTGGGCTTTCTGCTAGTTTCACATTTCTAGGAACTATGATAAAATCATCGCCATTTACAAACAAATGCTCTTTAAAATTCTGCTTTAAGTCCTCAAAGGTAACCTTAGATATATTGTTTGAAGAGCTATACATGGTAGGTAAGAAACCCTTTACCTTAAGTCTAGGATTTAAGGTTTTTTTAACTATCTTAATAGTATTTAAAACCATGGCTACGCCTTCAAGGGCATAGTATTCGCACTGCACAGGTATTATAACCCCATCACTTGCTGAAAAAGCATTTACGGTGATACGACCAAGAGCTGGAGGAGTGTCTATTATTATATAATCATAATCATCTATAAGTTCTAAAAGTCTTTTTTTAAGCACTGTTTTTAACTCTACTGACTCGTCCTTTGCTAACTCTTGTTCTATACCAACTAAGCCTATATTTGAAGGTGCTAAATGAAGCTTTGAAAGCTCTGTTTTTAACACTATATCAGCAAATTTTTTACGACCTGTAAAAACATGATACATATTGTATTCATAATTATTTCTATTAAAGCCAAGTCCTGTAGTAGCGTTAGCCTGTGGGTCAACGTCTATTAACAAAACCTTTTTTTCAGCAACGGCAAGGGAGGCTGCTAAATTTATAGCAGTCGTGGTTTTTCCAACTCCGCCCTTTTGATTGGCTATAGATATTACTTCACTCATCTTAAATTATATACCCTTCTATTTTCAAGTAAAATTGAGCCGTCTTCATACAGCAAAGCCTCTTTTAAAGGCACTTCACGTCCTTGTATATGAACCTTGTATGAGCGGGATTTTTCAAATTCTACTATATATTTTCTAAAAATTTGCTTCCATAAAATTTTTTTTTCAAGCTCGTTTATATAATCTTTTATCAAAGTTTCTAAATCAAGCTTTACATCAAGCACACAAGCATACTTAGGACAATGTTTCAAATTTATACCAAGCCCAACAACAATAAAGTCTTTTATCTTAGAGCTTATTAAACCGCCTAATTTTTTATCAGCTATGTAAAGATCATTTGGCCACTTAAGCCAAAGCTTTGAACCCTTTGAAGCTAGTAATTCTTTCATTATAAAACCAAAATAAATACTAACAGAACAAAGAGGTAAATCAGTGCTTAAATCGCTTTGCCTTATGCAAAAATTTAAGTGTAAATTTCCATCCTTGCTTTGCCATTCATTATCTCTACTTCCAACGCCATTTGTTTGTCTTAGAGCATATATGGCTAAATTTTTATCTATCTCTCCTGTTTTTATCTTTTCGCACATAAAAAGATGGGTTGATTCTAGCTCCTCAAAGCAGATAATTTCCACTTTTTAACCTTTTGCCATTTAAATAAGCCTTGGCAGAACATATTTTTTTTCCAGCTTCTTGTATTTTATTAACCCTTAAAATTCCTT
>CASFHJ010000144.1 GCA_949294425.1 uncultured Campylobacter sp. | reverse complement strand
ACCTAAAAAAGCATATAAAAAAACTTTATGATATGAAGCCAGACGCCTTTATAGTGGCTTCTTTGGGTGTGGCAAATCTTATAAAAGAGATGAAATTAGACATAGCTCTTCACATATCAACTCAGGCAAATGTCTTAAACTATTTAGACGCAAAGGCTTACGAGAATTTAGGGGCAAAAAGAGTGGTTGTAGCGAGAGAGCTAAGCCTTAAAGATCTAAAGCTTATCAAACAAAATTGCAAAAATTTAGAGCTAGAAGCCTTTGTACATGGATCTATGTGCTTTGCGTATTCTGGTAGGTGTTTAATATCCTCAGTTCAAAGCGGTAGAATGAGCAATAGAGGCTCTTGTGCTAATGATTGTAGATTTCCTTATGAACTATATGCAAAGGGTGAAAATGGCACTCTTTTTTGACTAGAACAAGATGAAAGCGGCACTCATATTTTTAATTCTAAGGATTTAAACCTATCTAGCTATGTAGATGAGATAATAAAGCAAGGCTGTGTAAACGCCTTTAAGATAGAAGGACGAACAAAAAGCGAGTATTACGTAGCCCTTAGCACTAGGACTTATAGAATGGCTATAGAAGACGCCATTAATGGAAATTTTAAGGCAGAACTTTATGAAGAAGAGATACAAACCCTAGCTAATAGAGGCTTTACAGATGGTTATTTAGTTAATAGAGCGCTTGATAGAACTGATACTCAAAACTTAGAAACTAGCATGCAACAAGGCTCAAAACAAGTTTGTGCCTTTAGCGAAGATGGATTTTTTTTCAAGGCAAAGGGCAAGGTATCTTTGCATGAGGATTATGAAATTCTTTCTCCACTTACTTGCGAGATAAAGGAAGTGGATAATGAACTTGGTAAAATTTACAAAAAAGATAGCAAATATTTTGTAAAATTTAAAAAACTAGTGGCAAAGAATAATAAAGAATTTGATGAAATTCATAGCGGAAATATAAATGAAATCAAATTCCCACTTTCCTTGCCTAATTTTTCTTTTTTAAGAAGGTAGGATATGAATTTTGTTTCTATTTTAATGGGAAGTAAGAGTGATTACGAGATAGTAAAAGAGGCTGCTAAGGTGCTTGAAAACTTTGGTGTAAAATATGAGCTAATTATTAGCTCAGCTCACAGAAGCCCAGCTAGGACAAAAGAATACATAAAAGATGCCGAAAAAAGAGGGGCTAAGGTCTTTATAGCTGCTGCTGGTATGGCTGCACACTTGGCTGGAGCGGTGGCTGCTTATACCACAAAGCCTGTGCTTGGTGTGCCAATGCCAGGATCAAATCTAGCTAGTATGGATTCTTTATACTCAACCGTTCAAATGCCAAGTGGCATACCAGTGGCTACACTTGCGATAGGAAAGGCAGGTGCTATAAACGCAGCCTACCTTGCAAGTCAAATTCTAGCCCTAAATGACGAAAGCTTAGCAAAGGCTCTTTTAGAAGACAGAAAAAAACAAGAAGAAAAGTTAATAAATGACTCTAAAGGTGTTGAAGTCCTACTTTAAAAGGAAAAATTATGCAAACTTATTTAGAACTTGAAGAATTTTGTAAATTAGTTCATCTAAATGAAGATGTGGTAAAGTCTATGATGGCTAAGAATTCTTTAAATTTCAAGGAAGAAAATGGCAAAATTTACATAGAAGCAAATCAAGGCACCTTTAGCGTAGTGCCTAGAAAAAATGAAAATGAAGCCCTGCCAGTTGATTCTATAAGCTTAGCAGGTGAAAGCTTTGTTGAAAAAACCATAGGAACTATACTAAATTTACACGAAAAAGTATTGGACGCAAAAGATGAAACCTTAGAGGTCTTGCAAAGAGAAAATAAATTTTTAAAAGATGCACTTTACTCCATGCAAGAGCTTTATGACGAGGATAGAAAAACCATAGATATTTTAAATTCTCAACTAAAACATGCCCAAAACGAGGTAGAATTTCTTAAAAGAAAATACAAGATGATGTGGAATAAGGCTATAGAAAATTTCACTCAAAATAAAGAAATATCAAAAAGTGCAGATAATACCGAGGATAAACTATGATTTCTTTTTCTGAAATGATTTTAAGACTGCAAGAATTCTGGCAGGATAAGGGTTGTGCCATTATGCAACCATACGATATACCAGCTGGAGCTGGCACCTTTCACCCAGCTACCTTCCTTAAAAGCTTGGGGAAAAAACCCTGGGCTACTGCTTACGTAGCACCTAGTAGACGTCCGACTGATGGTAGATACGGCGATAACCCAAACCGCTTAGGAGCTTATTATCAGTTTCAAGTCCTTATAAAACCAAGCCCTGATAACATACAAGAGCTTTATCTAAAAAGCCTTGAATGTCTAGGTTTTGATTTAAAAAGCCATGATATACGCTTTGTTGAGGATAACTGGGAAAGCCCTTCACTGGGGGCTTGGGGGCTTGGTTGGGAAGTTTGGCTTGATGGTATGGAAATAACACAATTTACATATTTTCAGCAAGTTGGAGGACTAGCCCTTGATCTAATAAGTGTTGAGATAACTTACGGGCTTGAAAGACTTGCCATGTATTTACAAAATGTAAATTCAGTTTATGAGATAGTTTGGAGTGAATTTAATGAAGAAAAAATAAGATACAAAGATGTGCATACGCAAGGGGAATTTGAGCATAGCAAGTATAATTTTGAGCTAAGTAGCGTAGAGCTTTTAGATGAAAATTTCACAAATGCTTATAAGGAGTGTAAAAAAATACTTGAAAACAAACTCTCCTTACCGGCTTATGATTATTGTAT
>CASFHJ010000143.1 GCA_949294425.1 uncultured Campylobacter sp. | reverse complement strand
TATACACAGCAGTGGTTTGGATTTTATCCATAATGACAATGTCTGCTCTTTTTACCTCGCGTCCAAAATGCACAGCGTATTCAACTTGAATCCTACTTTTTGCATATCCATATTCATTAATGAGTTTATCAATGTAGAGTTGGCGCACTACCTCCTCTGGAGTAAGCTTTATATCTTTATCACGGATAAGGCAGGGGATATAATACACAAGCCCACCTTTAGAATCTTTAGTGATAATTCTAGACTCTAGCTTCTTTATAGTATTCTCATCAAACAAATTTAGACTATAATCGCTATCTTTAAGTATTTCTTGTATAATCATAAATTTTACCTTAATAAAAATATCAAAAAATTTAAATACTTAGCTTAGTATTTATTATGTCTAGCTAAGTATCTTACTAAAAGAGATAGACAAAAACAAACTAAAAAATAAAGCAAAGCAACAGTTGCAAAAACTGAAAGAATTTGATTAAAATCCGTAAGAGAGCTTAAAATATCTTTTGAAACATTGGTAAGCTCGGCAACATTTAAGGCGGCTAAAAAAGAGGTATCTTTTATGGTAGTAACGCATTGAGACAATATAGTAGGAGTTATCTTTCTGTAACACTGAGGAAAAATAATATACCAAAGCGTAAAAGAAAAAGAAAAGCCTTGAGCTTGAGCGGCTTCAAACTGAGCCCTAGGAATAGTATTAAGCCCTCCTCTAACTATCTCAGCCATAACAGAGCTTGTGTATAAAAACAAACCTATAGTGCCTAAAACAGCATAATTTGCAGGGATACCAAGCAAGATAGGCAAAACAAAACAAGAAGCATACATCCATAAAAGTAAGGGGGTATTTCTAAAAATTTCTATATAAGTAGAGGCAAGAAAGCCTAAAATTTTAAATACCCCCTTATTTGCATAATTTCTTAAAACAGCTAAGATAGAACCAAAAATAATAGCTCCACTGGCAGCAAAAAATGCCATAACTATAGTTAGCCAAAGTCCATTTAAAAGTGCATAAAAATTTATAATACTCATAAAATCACCTTGCTAACTGAGTTTTTTTGAGCTTTTCCTCGTATCTTCTAACGGCAATGGATAGAAAATAACATACAGAAAAATACAAAATACCTGCTATGATGTAAGCAGGGGCGTAGTTAAGGCTTGATTGAGCATAAGAATCAACCCTATACATAAGTTCAGCTCCCGTAATAATGGCTAAAACAGAGGTATTTTTTATCAAATTTATAGCCTGATTTGTAGATGGTGGCAAAATAATCTTAAGTGTTTGTGGTAGTATGACATAAAACATGGATTGTGTGTAAGAAAAGCCTTGAGACTGGGCTGCTTCAAACTGACCCTTAGGTATGGATAAAATTCCAGCCCTTACAACCTCGCTCATATAAGCACCATGATATATACCTATACCAACTACTCCTATGGTAAAGACATCAAGTCTAAGACCTATGAAAGGTATCATTGGTAAGACAAAGTATAAGAAGAAAAGGTTTATAAGAAGGGGAGTATTTTGAAAAAATTCTACATATACTCTAGCCCAAAGTCTTAAAATAAAAAATTTAGAATTAGCCAAAAGAGCATGAAAAACCCCCATAAAAACGGCTATACAAAGTGCTAAAAATGCCACAGATAAGGTATAAGCAAATCCTTCTAAAAAGGCAGAAAAATTTGATAAGGTATCAAGCCATCTCCAAAGAGCAAAGGGCGAGTTATTATCCAAGATTATCCTTTTACAAGGCTAGGAAAATCCTAGCTTAAATTTATTTTAAATTCCATTTTACAGCCAAGGCGTCTATAGCCTCTTTGTTCTTTGTAACAAAATCATCTACAAATTGGCTCCACTGAGGATCATTTTTTCTTGTAGCAATGCCGTATTCTTGAGCGTCTAAACTATCATCTAAGATAATATTTTTATCATCTAAATATCCTCTTAATATAGACTTATCCACCGAAAAAGCGTCTATTCTTTTTGAATCAAGCGCAGTCTTTAAAGACGGATAATCAGGAAATTCTTTTATATCCACCTTCATGCCAAGCTTTTGTGCGGCAGCTAAAACGGCTTTATTTGTAGTGGCTGATTGTGCTACTCCTATTACCTTGCCATCAAGGTCTTTAAAAGATTTAAAATCATTTTCTTTTAAAACTAAAAAGCCTATAGGATCGCTATAATAAGACGGGGAGAAATTATAAGTCTTTTTTCTTTCCTCAGTAATAGTAAAGGTAGCAACAACCGCATCAAGAGTGCCATTATCTAGCAAAGGACCTCTAGTTTTAGCTGTAACTGCTTCTAGTTTAATCTTATTTTCATCGCCTAGAATTTCTTTTGCAAGCATTTTTACCATGTCTATTTCAAAGCCCTCTATTTGACCACTTTCTTGATTTAAGAGTGCAAAATTTGGAGCATCTTTTTTAACGCCAACTGAAAGAAAACCTCTTGCTTTTATAGCATCAAGAGTGTTTGTAGATGAAAGCTTACTATCGCTACCACAAGCTACAAAAAAAGTAGCTAAAAAAGCTAAAAAAACTAAGTTAAATATTTTCATTAAACCTCCTTAATGTGTTAGAATTTTACCTAAAAAATTCCTTGTTCTTTCGTTTTTTGGATTTTCAAAGAAATTTTTTGGCGTATCACTTTCTATAATCTTACCATCTTCCATAAATATAATCCTATCAGCAACCTCCTTAGCAAAGCCCATTTCATGAGTAACTACAACCATAGTAGTTCCCTTTTCATGAGAGATGGTTCTCATCACATCAAGGACTTCTTGCACGGTTTCAGGATCAAGCGCAGAGGTTGGCTCATCAAAAAGTATAATCTTTTTTTGAGTGCAAAGAGACCTTGCTATGGCAACTCTTTGCTGCTGCCCTCCACTTAAAGAGCTAGGATAAGCATGAGCCTTTTCCTCTAAACCAACTACCTTAAGGTATTTATAAGCTAAATCCTGTGCCTCTTTTTTGCTCTTTTTTTGTAATTTCATAGGAGCAAGGGTTAAATTTGATAAAACGCTCATGTGGGGATAGAGATTAAAATGCTGAAAAACCATGGCGCAGTATTTCCTACAAATTTCAAGCTTTGTTTTATGAGTAAGCTCTATGTCATTTATGATAACCTTACCTGAAGTAATCTCTTCAAGCCCGTTCATACACCTGATAGTAGTACTTTTACCAGAACCGCTAGGACCTATGATAACTAGCTTTTCTCCCTCATTTATAGTAAGGTTTATGTCTTTTAAAACATGGTGAGTGCCAAAGTATTTATTAACATTTTGAAGTTTTATCAATCATGCTCCTTTTTTTCATATACTCTCAAAAGTTTAGCAAAAGAAATTCAATAATACAATAAATTCGGGTATTTTTTCTTTTTTTAGGTATTTTTTGATTCTAAAAGTAAAATAATTTTAATGACTACCCTTATGTAAAAAATAAAGCCCAAGACAAAGCGCGAAAATAGAAAGTGCTAAAAAAGCCATATCAAGCATATCATTAAGCTTCATCTGTAAAATTCTTTGAAAGAAATTTACTATTAAAACCATGATTATGACCTTGGCTAATTTATCTTTTAGCTGATCTAAACTATGCACCTCAAGCACCTTAGACTGCTTTAAATTTTTAAAATCCTCTATTTCTGATATAAAAAGCTCGTAAATTCCAAAAGAAAAAATAAAAAGAACTAAAGCCATTAAATATAAATCAACGGCTCCAACTAAAAGTGCAACAATATCCTCGTGTAAGTCTATACCAGAATCTTTTATAGTAAAATATTCAAAGGTATAAAGCAAGACCTTAAGAACATCATAAGAGGCTATAAAAAATAAAACAAAGGTGCCAAGCAGTGCAAAAACAACCGGTAGTATGGTTACAAATCTACATTTTACTAAAAGGGATTCAAAAAAACGGCTCATATCTTATCTTTTATCTTTATAAGTTTTTTAGCTATACGCACAGCATTTGTCGCAGCTCCAACACGCACCTGATCAGCCACGCACCAAAGATGAAGTATCTTTTTAGAATTTAAATCAAGCCTCATTCTACCAACATAGGTATCATCAGTATCGCTTGTGAAAAGCGGCATAGGGTATTTTTGTTTTTTTATATCATCTATTATTTTTATATGCTTATGCTTTTTAAGCGCTTCTTTTGCCTCGTTTAAATCCAGCTCTTTTTTAAAAGTAAGACTTAGACTTTCACTATGAGATCTTAAAACAGGCACTCTTACGCAGGTAGCTGAAATAGCTATCTTTTTATGTAGTATTTTTTGGGTTTCATTTACCATTTTAAGCTCTTCTTTAGTATAGCCACTTTCCTCATCAAAAAGGTCTATTTGAGGGATTAAATTTAGGGCTAATGTGTGAGGAAAAGCCTTTGCTTTAAAGTCATTTAACTTAAATGCAAAAAAACTTTGCAAACCATCGCTTAATTCTTTCATGCCCTTCATACCAGCTCCACTTGCTGCTTGATATGTGCTTACATCAACTCTTTTTAAATCATAAAGCTCATCAAGAGGCTTTAAGACATGAACCATTTGTATGGTAGAGCAATTTGGATTTGCTATGATTCCACTTTTTTTATAAAGTTTTATATCATCTTCATTTACCTCAGGAACTACTAAAGGGACATCTTTTTGCATTCTAAAATGACTTGTATTATCTATGACTACAGCACCGGCTTCAACCGCATATTTAGCAAATTCAGAAGATACTGCACCTCCTGCTGAAAAAAAGGCTATATCAACAGGATTTTCTTTGAAAATATCCTTTCTAAGCTCTTTTATCTTTATACTTTCGCCTTTAAACTCCACACTTTTGCCAAGACTATTTTTGCTAGCTAGAGCTAATATGCTTTCAACCGGGAAATTATGTTCTTCTAAGACTCTTAAAAGCTCCTCGCCAACTGCACCCGTGGCTCCTACTATGGCTATCTTAAATTTTTTCATTCTTTAAACCTTTATAGAATATTTTTTCATCTTTTTTTCTAAGCTATCCTCGCTTAAACCAAGAACTTTTGCAGCCTCTTTTATATCATTATTTGTGCTTAATAAAAGCTCTAAAATAAGCTCTTTTTCCATATTTTTAATATCTTTTACCTTTCTAGGCTCTAAAAATAAGTCATCAGCACTTATAAACTCATTATCACTTAGTATACAAGCCCTTTGAACTATGGATATAAGCTCTCTTATGTTTCCGGGATAATCATACTCAAGTAAGGCTTTTTTCGCCTCATCACTAAGGAATTTTGCATCAAAATTATACTCCTTGCAAGTATCTTCTAAAACTCTTTGAGCTATTCCTAGAATTTCATCTTTTCTTTGTCTTAGAGCTGGAATTTTTATAGGCACAGTGTTTAAGCGGTAATACAAATCACTTCTAAATTCATTATTTTTAATCTTTTCTTCTATGTTTGCATTTGTAGCAGAGACCACTCTAACATTGATCTTAATGCTTTTTGTGCCACCAAGTCTTGTAATCTCTCTTTCTTGCAAGGCTCTTAAAAGCTTTGCTTGAATTTCAAAGGGCATTTCCCCTATCTCATCTAAAAAAAGTGTACCTTCATTTGCTAACTCAAAAAGCCCTTGCTTACTAGCATTTGCATCTGTAAAAGCTCCCTTTTCAAAACCAAAAAGCTCACTTTCTATCAAATTTGATGGTATAGCAGCCATATTTATAGCTATAAAGGGCTTTGAAGCTCTTTTTGAATTCTTATGAACGTAGTTTGCAAAAAGCTCTTTTCCAACCCCACTTTCTCCAAAGAACATAACAGAGGCATCTGTTTTAGCAACCTTTAAGGCAAGTTTTAAGCTATCATCTAAAGCCTGTGAGGAGGCAAAAAAATCTTGTTGTGTGCTTTTTGACTCTTTTTTATCAGGGCTTTTTTGTCTAATTATCTTTACCCTTTTAATGGCTTGAACAAGAGTTTGTATATCAAAAGGCTTAGTCAAAAAATCCTTTACTCCAAGTCTTACTGCCTCTATGGCTCTGTTTAATGTGGCATTTCCTGTTATGATGATAAAATCATACTTATCCCCGCAAGATTTCACAAAGTCTATACCATCAATACCGGGCATATTTATATCAGTTATGATAAGATCTACGCTATCATCTATTTTTTTTAAAGCCTCGGTGGCTGATTTATAAGACTTTATCTTAAATTCTTGAAATTCTGCTAGAGCTATTTCTAGAGATTTTCTCATATTTATATCATCTTCTACTATGACTATATTCATAATTTTGACCTAGCTTCTATTATATTTCTTTTAGCAAGACCCATTTGTTCATAGGCTAATATATCTTTAGTGTAGCTTTGATATCTTTTGCTTAATTCTCTATTTAAAAAGGCTATATTTT
>CASFHJ010000142.1 GCA_949294425.1 uncultured Campylobacter sp. | reverse complement strand
CCTCAAAAGAAAAATCCCGATGTATGTGAGCTTATAAGAGGTAAAACAGGCAGGGTTTATGGAAATTTAATATCCTTATTAACCATAATGAAATCCCTGCCCCTTGCTTACAATAAAGATATGCAAGAGGATAAAGAGGGGCTTTTTGATAGTGTTAAAACAGCTACTTCCTCTTTAAAAATCCTAAATGCTATGCTAAAAGAAATAAAGATAAATAAAGAAAATATGCTAAAGGCTTGTAAAAAAGGGCATTTACTGGCTACTGATTTGGCTGATTATTTGGTTAGAAAGAAAAACATAGCCTTTAGAAAGGCTCATTTCATAGTAGGTTCAGTGGTTGCTAAGGCTGAAAAAGAAGGCATTGATATATGTGAGATAAAAAACCTAAAAGACTATGATGAGAATTTTGATGAGGAAGCAAATTTATTATTATCCTTTGAAAATTCTTTAAATTTAAAGCAAAGCGAGGGTTCAAGCTCTGTAAAAAGCGTGGAAAAACAAATAGAACTTTTAGAAAATTTTTTAAGGAAATAAAATGACTCTTATTTTTATCTTATGTGTATATACAGTATTTTATGTTTTAATATCTATGGCTCAAATTTCTTTTTTAAAAAAAGAAAGACTCAAAAAGGCTGAAATTTTAGAGGAAGAGGCATACAAAAAGGCAGCTGATATAGGTATAGAAAATGAAAAATTTAATATATTTTCTAGCTTCTACTCCCTTGCCATAAATATAGCTTGGCTACTTTTTGGCTTTAGCTTTTTAAAAAATCTCTTAATAAAAGAAAACTCAACACTAGAAAATACCTTATTTTTACTTGCTTTTTTATTAGTAACTAGCTTTTTATCCCTACCCATAAGCTTTTATAAAAGTTTTGTCAAGGACAAAAAACAAGGATTTTCAAATATCAGCCTAGCTCTTTTTATAAAAGATAGTATAAAGTCTTTATTATTAATGCTAGTTTTTGGCTTTTTAATACTTTATGTCTTAGTTTTTTGCTATGAATTTTTTGCTAAGAATTGGTGGTTTGCTGCCTTTATTTTTTCATTTTGCGTAATTATTCTTATAAATTTAATATATCCTACCCTAATAGCACCTATTTTCAACAAAATGAGCAAGGTAGAAGATAGTGAGCTTTTGGAAAAAATTTCAAATCTCATGAAGAGCTGCGGTTTTAGCGCAAATGGCGTTTATGTAATGGACGCTAGCAAAAGAGATACTAGGCTAAATGCTTATTTTGGAGGACTTTTCAAAAGTAAAAGAGTGGTGCTTTTTGATACCTTGCTAAAGGCATTAAGCCAAAAAGAATTATTAGCTGTTTTAGGACATGAGCTAGGACATTTTGTCCATAAAGACATAATAAAAGCCATTTTTAACTCAGCTCTTATGCTTTTTATACTCTTTTTTGCTTTTGCTAATTTACCAAGCTTTTTTTACACACAAAGTTCCCTAGAGGGGATAAATGCTGGAGTTTTTGCCCTACTTTTCATCTTTTCTTCTATCTTTTCCCTTGTTTTTTCTCCTATTTTAAATTTGCTTAGCAGAAAGAATGAATTTAAAGCAGATTTGCACGGAGCAAAACTAAGCTCAAAAGAGGATATGAAAAATGCCCTAATCTCTCTTGCAAGAGAAAATAAAGCCTTTATAAAAAGTTCTAAACTATACACCTTTTTTCATCTTTCTCATCCAAGCATTAGCGACAGGCTCAAGGCTCTTGCTTGACGATAAAACAAGCCCTCAAAGAAGCAGGGCTTATCATAGGTAAAAAAGAAGCCATTTTTATACTTTGTGAATTTTTAAAAAAGGATAGAGCAAGGCTTTTATTAGACGAAAATTTAGACTTTGATGAGAGAGCTTTTTTTAAGCTTGTAGAAAGATTTAACAAAGGGGAAGCCTTTGAATATATATTTAAAAAAGCCTTTTTTTACGGTTATGATTTTTACGTGGAAAAAGGGGTTTTAATCCCTAGATATGACAGCGAAATTTTGCTTAAACTACTACTAAAGCTTTGTAAGGAAAAAAAACCAAAAAAAATACTAGAAATAGGCTTTGGAAGCGGTATCTTAAGCATAGTCTTAGCAAAAGAATTAAAGATAAAAATAAAGGCTTGTGATATAAGCAAAAAAGCCTTAAGTGTTGCTAAGAAAAATGCCAAAACTCACGGGGTCTGTGAGCTTGTGGACTTTGTTTTAAGTGATTTTAAAAACTTAGATAATGACTTTGAACTAATCTTTTCAAATCCACCCTATATAGCAAAAGATTATCCCTTAGATAAATGGCTTAAAACTGAGCCCAAAAGAGCATTATTTGGTGGAAAAAATGGATACGAGCTTTTAGAAAGGATAATAAAATTTAGTAAAAATTCTAAGTTCTTACTCTGCGAGTGTGGATATGATCAAAAAGAAATTCTAAGTAAGATCCTAAAGGAAAATGGCTATCAAAGCACCTTTTATAAAGATGAATCAGGCTATGACAGAGCTTTTATAGCTCAAAGAGTATAAAAAACCTAAAATAAATTTTAAAAATTTACAAAAGCAAGAAATAGTAATACCTTAAAAGAGCTACTATTTTTCTGCTATAATTGCCTCAAACACAAATAGGGGGATTTTTTGTTTTTAAGATTTGAGTTCACTTACCCAAATGCAAATGACTTCTTTGAATATCTACTTAGGTATTATGCTAAGGATTATGAGTATAGTTTAAAAAAAGAAAAAAATAAGATAAGCCTTGATATAAGCTCACAAGAAAAAGATTTAGAGGAATTTTGTAATAATTTTAATCTCATGCCAAATTCTCTTTTTTTATCAAGTTTTGATGTAAAGCTTATGCAAGAGGATTTTCAGGGTAAGGAGGATACAAAAAAGGACTTTGAAAAAAGAGACTTTCTAACACAAATAAATGCTAAGGCTTACAGGGAAAAAAATCTTTTGCTTGAAAATGAATGGGGACTTTTTGTAGAAGATGAGTTAAGTTTTGATAAGATAAATTTTACAAAGATAAATAAAGATAATTTCAATGATTTACTAGAACAGGCTCTAAACTCATTAAAAGAATCAAAAGAACTTTTTATAAAAAACCACCTAGGGCTTTATTCTGTAAGCATTTTTGATTATAAAAATCTAAAAAGTTTTTTAATGCCTACTGAAACAAAGGCTTTAAAACTTGCCTTTGTGTGTTCAAATGAAAACTATAGCCTTCTTGCCTCCTTTGAAAAACCGCTAGTATCTTTGAAATTTTCAAAACCCTTTAGACAAAAATACGACTTTCAAAGCCAAAGCTTTAAGATAAAATTTGCAAACAACCTCTTTTTACTGGCTCTTGGCATAAGGCTCTTTAAAGATGGTATAAATTTTTTAAGCTTTGAAAAGATAGAAAATTTTCAAGATGATTTTGAGGTTTTTGAGCAAGACAAAAGGCTTGTTGTTAAAAGCGGATTTGATTTTATAGATAAAAAGGCGAAAGATATTATCTTTAGTAAAGAGGATAAAAATATGGCTAGAATTTCTTACATACTTAGCCTTTACGAGGAAAAATCCCTACTTTTAGAGCTTAGCAAAGACTATGATGATATATTACTTCTTAATAAAAAAGATAATATTTTAAATTTAAAACTACCAAATTCTTTTGAAGAAATCTTTGCTGAGATAAACAAAGATGAGATAGGGGCTAAATTACTTAAAAAATTCAGCACAGCATTTAAGCTAAAAAGTGGCTCCTTTAAAAGCAAAAATAACTTTTTTTCTTTGTGTGGAATAGTAGCTATCATACTTGGTTTTGGAGAGGATTTGCAAAAAGCAGCACAAAAAATGTTAGCAGAAGTTGATGAAAGTAGGCTTGAAAGAGGAGTTAAGATAGATTATCGCTTAAGAAATGAGGGGCAAGAATTTGACTATACAAGAACGGTGCGTTCTGTAATGAGCTTTATGTTAGCTGGTGTGCCAAGCAAGGATATAGCTTATGGAGTGATGGAAAGTCTTGCGTATTTTTTAAGAGATACTTATGATGAGTTAAGAGAAAAAAAGGAAGTAGAAATAGCCATAATAAGCGGATCCTTATTTGAAAGCAGAGTTCTTATCAAAAACACTTTCAAGCACTTAAGAGGCTGTAAGATAAGCAATGTCGCACTTAGGATATGAGCTAGAGCTTGAGGGCTTGGTGCAAGGGGTTGGCTTTAGACCCTTTGTTTATAAACTAGCCTTAAAAAAAGCCTTATTTGGAGAGGTTTATAATAACGCAAAAGGAGTTATCATAAGGCTATACTGCGACGAAAAAGCCTTGAATGATTTTATAAAAGAATTACAAGATAAAAAGCCGAGCCTAGCAAGAATAGACAAGATAGAAAAAAAAGAGATAGAGTGTTTTTATGATGATTTTAGGATAAGCTCTTCAAAAAGTAGTCCAAAAAGCTCTGCAATACTTAGCGATTTTGCTATTTGTTCTGAGTGCAAAGAAGAATTTTATGATGAAAAAAATCCCAGATTTAAATACCCCTTTACAACCTGCACGCATTGCGGAGTGAGGTATTCTATAATCAAGGCTCTACCTTATGATAGAGAAAATACCTCTATGTATAAATTTAAGCTTTGTGATTTTTGCAAAAAAGAATACGAAAATCCCAAAAATCGACGCTTTCACGCCCAGCCTCTTTCTTGTCCAAAATGCAAGATAGATATTTTTTTAAAGGACAAAAATAAAAATATCATCTTTAAAAATGAAGATGCTATTAAAGAATTAGCAAGACTTTTAGAAAATGAAAAGATAATAGCTTTAAAGGGTCTTGGAGGCTTTCATCTAATCTGTGATGCCTTTAGTTTAAGTGCTTTAAAGGAGTTAAGAATTAGAAAAAACAGGGCAAAAAAACCCTTTGCCATAATGTGTAAAGATTTAAAAATGGCAGAAAATTTAGCCTATATAAGCCAAAAAGAAGCCGAGGTTCTAAGCTCTAAAGAATCACCCATAGTGCTTTTACAAGCAAAAAAAGAACTGGAGTTAATAAGCTTTAATAGCAAGAAAATAGGCATAATGCTAGCCTACACACCCTTGCATTTGCTTTTGTTTGAATATTTTAAAAATCCCATAGTAGCAACCAGTGCGAATTTAAGCACAGAAAGCATAATTTCAAATGAGAATGAATTAGTGCAAAAGCTTTCTCATGTTTTTGATTTTTATGTGGATTATGACAGAGAAATAATAAACTCAAGCGATGATAGCATAGCTCAAGTTGTAAATGGTGAGCTTATGTATCTTAGAAATGCAAGAGGAAAAAGACCTGAGTATATAAGTCTTGATAAGGAATTTAAGGGCAAAAAAGCTCTAGCCTTAGGTTCTGAGCTTAAAAATGAATTTGTTATCTCTTACGATAACAAACTTTTATTGCTACCTTATATGGGAGATATGAAGTCTGTGCAAGTGCAAGAAAGAGCTAAAAAAACCCTTGATTTTTTTAAAAAAACTTACGAGCTTGATTTTGATTTACTTATAGCAGATAAACACCCTCATTTTGCTTATACAAAATTTTACAAGCCAAATGCCTTTTTACAGCACCACTACGCACATGCTTGTGCTGTAATGTTTGAACATAAAATTTATACAAAAAGCCTTGCATTTTGCTTTGATGGAACTGGATATGGAGATGATGCTAAAATTTGGGGAGGAGAAATTTTTAAGGCAGATTTAAAAAGCTATGAGAGGATAGCTCATTTTGAAGAGTTTAAACTCATAAATACAGATATAAAAAATGTGCAAAATTTGCTTTTAAGCCTTATTTTTAAGTATGACTTAGAAGATGAGGCAAAAAAAATACTAGAAAAAATAGATGAGAAAAAACTAAGAAATTTAAAAAAAATCTATGAACTCTCTAAACTATACACAAGCTCACTTGGACGTATAATAGATGCTTTTTACTTCCTAGCCTTTGATGAGATAAATCTTAGCTTTGAGGCAGAAGCTGGGCTTTGTATGGAGGCTTTTTATGATTTTAACCTAGCTTATTCTTATGACTTTGAGATAAGAGGAAAGGAAATTTGCTTTAAAAAAGCCTTAAAAAAGGCTTTAAAAGATGATAAAAGAAACAACTGCACATGTTTTTTAAACTCCTTATCAAATTTTATCTACTCTTACTCACAAAAAATTTTAAAAGAGGATAAAGAGATAAAAAATGTGATACTTTGTGGAGGAGTTTTTCAAAACGCTACCCTTTTAAAAATCCTAAAAACAAAGGGCTTAAAGTATAAAACAGGCTTAAATTTCGCTGTAAATGATAGCTCTATAGCCCTTGGACAAATGGCTCATTTTTTATACAAGAATTAGTAGTGAAAAACAAAGCTCTTGCCAAGCTCATATTCTAAAGAATATTCATTACCTCTTTGATTACTTACGCCTATATCTACTTTTTGATCCTTATAAAAATTTTCCTGACTTTTGTGAGTGTAAATTTCAATGAGCCCATCTCCATATAAGCAAACGTCATTTACACCTATCTTAAAATCTTTTTTAGCATAACAAATAGGCACGGAATTATCACAACAGCCAAAGCTTTGATAAAAGATAATATCTCCATGCTTCTTTTTTAAGAGCTCAAGCAAATCAAAAGCATCTTTGCAATAAGAAACTTTCATAACCTTCCTTTAAAAAGGGGCAAAAGCCCCCTTAGTTAAAGATTCATATCAAGAACCATTCTACCTTCAATTTGACCCTTACGCATTAGATCAAATACCTCATTTATTTGCTCAAGTTTAACAGCCTTAGTATGTGCTTTCACCTTGCCAGTTTGAGCAAATTCTATAGCTTCTTGCAAGTCTAGTCTAGTTCCTACTATAGAGCCTCTTACTGTGATACCATTTAGTATCATAGAAAAGATTTCAAGTGGGAAATCACCCGGTGGTAAGCCATTCATCGCCACAGTTCCACCTCTTCTAGCTACCTTAACAGCTTGTTCAAAAGCCTTAGGAGAAACCGCGGGTACTAAAACGCCGTGAGTTCCGCCATTTGTTTCTTTTTTAATCTTAGCTACCACATCTTCATTTTTAGCATTAGCACTTACCTCAGCTCCGTATTTTCTAGCTAGTTCTAATTTATCATCAGCCACATCAATAGCTGCAACTCTTAAACCCATAGCCTTAGCATACTGAACTGCCACATGTCCTAAGCCACCTATACCAGAAATAGCTACCCACTCGCCCGGCTTTGCTTCAGTCATCTTAAGACCCTTATAAACGGTAACTCCGGCACAAAGAATAGGAGCTATTTCCACTAGCTCATCATGGCTTAAGCCGTCTTTAAAAACACCTACATAGTTAGCATCAGCCACTGCGTACTCAGCAAAGCCACCATTTACAGAATATCCTCCATTTTGCTGACCCTCGCACAATGTCTCCCAGCCACCAA
>CASFHJ010000141.1 GCA_949294425.1 uncultured Campylobacter sp. | reverse complement strand
CAGATGTAATAATCCCAGCAAGATACCTAAACACAAGTGATAATAAAGAACTAGCCTCTCACTGCATGGAAGATAGAGACAAGGACTTTGTAAAAAAGGTAAAGCAAGGCGACATAATGGTAGCTGGGTATAATTTTGGTTGCGGTTCAAGCAGGGAACACGCTCCCATATCCATAAAAGAAAGTGGAATTTCTTGCATAATAGCTAAGAGCTTTGCTAGGATTTTTTACAGAAACGCTATAAATATAGGCTTAGCCATCATAGAATCAGAAGAAATAGCAAGTCAAATAGAAGCAGGAGACGAGGTAGAAATAGATTTTAAAAGCGGCACAATAACAAATTTAAGCAAAAATAAAAGCTATAAAACAAATCCTTTTCCAGCCTTTATCCAAGAGATAATAAACTCAAATGGCTACGTAAACTACATAGCACAAAAAAAGGATAAGTAGTGAAAAAAAACATAGCCCTAGTAAGAGGAGACGGCATAGGAGCTGAGATAATAGAAGAAGCCCTAAAGGTTTTAAAAGCCATAGCTAGGCTTTATAAGCATGATTTTAGCTTTACAGAGCTTTTAGCCGGTGGTTGTGCCATAGATAAAACCGGGCTTTGTCTACCTGATGAAAGCTTAAAGGCTTGCAAGCAAAGCGATGCCGTGCTTTTAGGAGCTGTGGGAGGTCCTAAGTGGGATAAGGAAAAAAGTGGCAATAGACCAGAACAAGCCCTGCTTAAGCTAAGAAAAGAGCTAAATCTATTTGCTAATATACGCCCTATTGTGCTATTTGATATGCTAAAAGAAGCCTCTCCTTTAAAGAGTGAAATTCTAGACAAGGGCATAAATTTACTCATACTAAGAGAGCTTACCGGGGGAGTTTATTTTGGTGAGCATAAAACGCAAAGCATAAATAATGAGCTTGTGGCAAGTGATGATATGACTTATAAAGAAAGCGAGATAAGACGCATAGCAAAACTAGCCTTTGACTTAGCAAGGACAAGAAAGAAAAAAATCGTCTCTGTAGACAAGGCAAATGTGCTTGATAGCAGTCGCCTTTGGAGAAAGCTAACAGATGAGCTTGCAAAGGATTATGCTGATGTAGAACTAGAGCATATGTATGTGGATAATGCTGCTATGCAGCTTTGTATCAAGCCCTCACACTTTGACATAATCTTAACTGAAAATATGTTTGGAGATATATTAAGCGATGAGGCAAGTGTGATAACTGGTAGCATAGGAGTCATACCATCAGCTTCTATAAATGAAAGTAAGCTTGGGCTTTATGAGCCAATTCACGGTTCAGCTCCTGATATAGCCATGCAAAATAAGGCAAATCCAATAGCTACCATACTAAGCGCAGCCTTAATGCTAAGGCTTTCTTTTGCTCTAGAAAAAGAGGCTTTAAGCATAGAAAAAGCCGTTGAAAATACCTTAAAACAGGGCTTTAGAACAGCTGATATAATGAGTAAAAACTGCACCTTGCTAACTTGTTCGCAAATGGGCGATGAAATAGTGAAAAATTTGAGCTAAAATGAGCAAACTTTCATTAAGTGCTTGTATCTTAGTAAGGAATTCTCAAGATACTATAAAAGAATGCCTAGAATCCTTAAAGGACTTTGATGAGATAATCTTGCTTGATAATGAAAGCACAGATGATACTATAAAAATCGCCAAAGAATTTAATGAAAAATATAAAAATTTAAGGCTTTATCAAAGTGAATTTATAGGCTTTGGAGCCTTAAAAAATTTAGCCATATCTCATGCTAAAAATGAGTGGATCTTTAGTATAGATAGCGATGAGGTGCTTGAAAAAGATACTTTAAGGTATATGAAAGATTTTTTTTCAAAGGCTGTGGATAAAAATACCATACTAGCTCTAAGTAGAAAAAATCTTTACAAGGGCGAGTGGATAAAGGCTTGTGGCTGGTATCCTGACTATGTGCTAAGAATTTTTAATAAAAAGTATACTAGCTTTAATGATAATTTAGTGCATGAAAGCCTCATAGTGCCAAAAGATGCAAATCTTAAAAAGCTTAATCTTACGCTTAAGCATTACGCCTTTAATAGCATAAGTGCCTTGCTTCAAAAGCTAGACAGATACACAGAACTTTACGCACAGCAAAATAAGGGTAAAAAATCCTCTATATCAAAGGCTATATCGCACGGATTTTTTACTTTTTTTAAAAGCTATATCCTAAAAAAAGGGCTTTTTTACGGATATAAAGGCTTTGTTATATCTGTGTGTAACGCTCTTGGAAGTTTTTTTAAATATATAAAATTATACGAGCAAAATAAAAAAAACTTAAGTAGCTCTCTTATAATCACAACTTATAATCAAAAAGAAAGGTTAGCCCTAGTGCTTGACTCTGTGAAAGAGCTTTCTTATCTACCAAATGAGGTCTTAATAGCAGATGATGGAAGTAAAGAGGATACAAAAGAGCTTATACAGGCTTATCAAAAGGACTTTCCTGTGCCATTAAAGCATATATGGCAAGAGGATAAGGGCTTTAGACTAAGTGAGATTAGAAATCTTGCTATAAAGAATGCAAAAGGTGAATATATCATAATAATAGACGGAGATATGATAC
>CASFHJ010000140.1 GCA_949294425.1 uncultured Campylobacter sp. | reverse complement strand
ATTAAAACAAATAGCTGATAATCTTAAGCATTATCAAGGCAAAAAAAATGAGTAAAATTTTTGTCTTATTTTTTCTCTTATTTTTTTTTAGTTCCTGTGGTACTAAGAGACAATATTTTCAGCCAGATAACGTAGAATTGAGACTCAGCTATGATTCTACCTTAAAATCTTCTATAAAATTTTCTAGCGATAATTTTTTAGTTCTTAAAAACGGAGAGGTTTTTGATGAGAATGGACTCATACAAAATTTTAAGCTAGAAAAAAATTTTAATATCATAAAACACGATAATGAAGAACTTGTAATAGCTGATGAGTTAGGAAATTTAAAGATATTAGATCAAAATTCTCAAGAACTTTATTCTTACAAATTTAAAGCAGCTGTCTTATCTGTAGCGCTCAGTGGAGATGATTTAGCCTTAGTTTTAGCAGATAACACTATGGTGTTTGCAAATAGAAGTTTAGGTATAAAATTCTCTCAAACACTAACCGCAGCTCCAGCTCAAGACAGCAGGGTTGCAAGCCCACTTTTTTTAACAAATATACTTGTTTTTCCTAGCTTAGATGGTAAGTTAAATATTCTTGATTTAGCTACATTAAAGATAACAAGATCAGTAATAATTAGCAATGGTGAGTTTTTTAATAATATTATCTATCTTAAAATCATACAAGATAAGATGATAGCAGCAAGTCCAAATAGAGTAGTAGTAGTTGATGGGAATGAAAATTTTTCATTGATAGAGGAAATTAGATCTGTGCTTGTTTCTGATGAAAATATTTTTATATTTGCTAAGAATGGTAACATTATAAAGGCAGATTTTAAATTAAATAAACTTTTAGAGAAAAAATTTAAATTTGCGGTTTATAATGAAAGCGATATATTTAACGAACACTTGTATGTGTTTGAAAAAACAGGTTATTTGATTAAAAGTGATTTAAATTTAGAAAATGTAAAGGTTTATAAGCTTTCTTCAGCTGTTGATGAAGATGCCTTTATGAGGGGTGGTAAATTTTACTACTCTAATAAAATTTTAAATTTACTCTAAACCTGTATGAGTAAGGTTGTATGTAGCTATGCTTTTATGCGATATAGGTAATTCAAGTGCCTCTTTTTTGGATAATAGTAAGTATTTTTCTTTAAGTATTAAGGACTTTCTTGATTACAGAAATGAGGAAAAGATCTTTTACATAAATGTAAATGAAAAGATTAAAAATGCCTTAAGAGAAAAGGAAAATTTTATAAATCTTGAACCATATTTTAAGTTTGATACGATTTATTGCGGTTTAGGCATAGATAGAATAGCTGCTTGTTATACTATAGAAGATGGTGTGGTTGTGGATGCTGGCTCTGCTATAACTGTTGACATAGTTTCTAACTACATGCATTTAGGCGGATTTATACTTCCGGGGATACTTTCTTATAGAGATGCTTACTCAAAAATATCTTCTAGATTAAAATGCGAATTTAACACCAAATTTAGCCTTGATGCCTTTCCACAAAGAACTGTTGATGCGGTAAGTTATGGTGTGTTTAAGAGCATAATACTACTTATCAAAGATGCTGCTTATGGCAAAAAGCTTTATTTTACAGGAGGGGACGGACAATTTTTGGCTAATTTTTTTGACAAGGCTATCTATGATAAATTTCTAGTTTTTAGAGGTATGAAAAAAATTGTTGAAGAAAACAAAGATTTGCTATTTAAGCAAAGTTACAGAAAGGAAAAAATATGAAAGAATTTGATGTGCTTGTTGTTGGCGCTGGAATTTCTGGCGCTGCTGTTTTTTACGAGCTTGCTAGATATACTGATATAAAAAATATAGCATTGATAGAAAAATATGATTCCATAGCTACGCTTAATAGCAAGGCTACTAGCAATTCCCAAACAATACACTGCGGAGACATAGAGACAAATTACACCATAGAAAAGGCTAGAAAGGTAAAGGTAAATGCTGATATGGTTGCAAAATACGCTTCCAAGCAAGATAAGGATCCCTTTGTCTTTTCTCATCAAAAAATGGTTTTAGCAGTTGGAGATGAGGAGTGTGAATACCTAAAAAACAGATATGAGGAGTTTAAAGAGCTTTATCCTTATGTTAAATTTTTTGATAAACAAAGGGTCAAAGAGCTAGAGCCAAGGGTTGTTTTGGCTGAAAATTCTAAGGGCGATAGAAAAGAAAGTATAGTAGCCATGGGTGCTTTGCAAGGCGATAGTTACACCACTATAGATTTTGGAAGAATGGCTCAAAGCCTTGTTGATAATGCCTTAAAAGAGGATAAAAATACCTTTGTTGAATTTAATCAAGAAGTAATTAAGATAGAGCAAAAAGATGGATATTTTGTTATTAATACAAGATCTGGGACAAAGTATCACTCAAAATCTATTATAGTAAATGCTGGGGCGCATTCCTTGTTTTTAGCTCACAGAATGGGTGTTGGCTTAGATAAGTCTTGTTGGCCCGTAGCTGGTAGCTTTTATTTAACCAAGCAAAAGCTTTTAAATGGCAAGGTTTACACCGTGCAAAATCCAAAACTACCTTTTGCAGCCTTGCATGGAGATCCTGATTTAATGGCTGATATGAATACCCGTTTTGGTCCTACAGCTCTTGTTATACCAAAGCTTGAGAGGTATCATGGCTTAAAATCCATGTGGGAATTTTTTGAAACTCTTAAATTTGATGCAAAGGTAGCTAAAATAACTCTTAGCATGTTAAAGGATAAGACCGTTGGTATGTATATACTTTCAAATTATTTATATGAACTTCCTTTTATCAATAGAAGGCTTTTTGCAAAGAGTATAAAAAAGATAGTTCCTAGTATAAAGGTTAGCGAGATAGAGTATGCTGAGGGCTTTGGTGGAGTAAGACCTCAAGTTATAGATAAGACAAGAGGAGAGTTAATGCTAGGAGAAGCAAGTATTACTGATGTAAAAGGTGCCATCTTTAATATGACGCCAAGCCCGGGAGCTACTTCTTGTCTAGGCAATGCTAAGAAAGATACCGAGCTTATTTGTGAGTATTTGGGTGCTAAATTTGATGAGGATAAGTTTAGAAATGAGCTTATGTAAATCCGGAGTATATATGCAAAAGAAAACAAAGATAGTCGCTACAGTAGGTCCTGCTAGCGATAGCGAAGAAGTTTTAAAAAAAATGATAATCAATGGCGTGAATGTTTTTAGACTAAATTTTTCACACGGAAGCCACGAGTATCATAGAGCAAATTTAGAAAAGATAAAAAAGGTAGCCAAGCTTTTAAACACTAGGGTTGGAATTTTACAAGACATTAGTGGTCCAAAGATAAGAACTTTAGAGCTTGCTAAACCCTTTGATTTAAAAAGTTCTGATAGGCTTGATTTTTATAAGGAGGCTATCTTAGGTGAGCAGCTTAGTGATTCTCATTATAAGATTAGCATAAATCATTCGGAAATTTTATCCATGCTACAAGAGCGAGAGTATATTTATCTTTATGACGGAAGCATAAGGGCTAAGGTTGTCAAGGTAGGTGAGGATATGGTGCAAACCATCATAGAAAATGATGGTTTTTTAAGCTCAAATAAGGGTATAAATTTCCCAAATACTAGAATCAACATAGATGTTATCACTCAAAAAGACAAGCAAGATTTGCTTTGGGGCATAGAAAAGGATGTGGATTTTTTAGCTATTTCTTTTGTGCAAAATTCTCATGATATAGATGAGGTAAGAGAAATTCTTGCCGAGCATAATGCCAAAATAGCTATCTTTGCTAAGATAGAGAAATTTGATGCTGTTGAAAATATAGATGATATAATTTATTCTAGCGATGGTATTATGGTTGCTCGTGGAGATCTTGGTATAGAAGTGCCTTATTATAAGGTGCCAAATATACAAAAAGAGATCATAAGAAAGGCAAATTTTGCAAGCAAACCAGTCATAACAGCTACTCAAATGCTTTTTTCCTTAGCTAAAAACTTAAATGCTACTAGGGCTGAAATTTCAGATGTGGCAAATGCTGTTATGGACGGAACAGATGCGGTTATGTTAAGTGAGGAAAGTGCTGTTGGTATAGATCCTGCAAATGCTGTCGAGGTTATGTCTAAGACTATAATAGAAACAGAAAAACATTATCCTTATAATAAATTCAAACATTTTAAGCTTTGTGATGATACCGATAAGATAATGAATTCTAGTGCTTCTTTGGCAAAGGATTTAAATGCAGAGGCTATACTAGCTCTTACAAGTAGTGGAAAATCAGCCATTAAAATATCTAGATATAGACCAGATACTAGGATAATAGCTCTTGCGCACTCTCAAAAAACTTTAAATATGCTAAGCATAGTTTGGGGGGTTGAACCTCTTGTGCTTGTAGATAGATCAGATAACTTAACAGAGCTTATAAAAAAATCCTTAAAAAAAGCTCACGAGCAAGAGTTAATAGATGAAAATAAAACATATGTATTAACAGCGGGTTTTCCAACGGGCATAGAAGGCAGCAGCAATCTAATACGCATATTAAAAGAAGAGCAGATAAAATATTATCTCAAGTAAGATCTTGATATAAAATTCTATCTTTAAAACGACTAAGCAAAAATATCTATTTTTAATTCTTTCTTGTGGTAAGATAAGCTTTTCATTTGTGTATCCTTGCCTATATCATTTTGTGTTTTGTTTTCCTTATCTTGTCCTTGCAAGGAATAATATTCTTGTGATATTTTTATTGAAAGAATTGGATTTTCTCTTCTATTCTTTTCTTCTTCTTTTCTTCGCTCAAGCTCTTTTTCGAGTGCTAATTCCGAGTAGTCAAGGGCTGGTTTGCCCATAAATTTAACATTTGTATCTATGAGCTTACCACAAACTTCTATCAAAGCCATACAATTTCACGAATCACAGATTCGAAAAGCACTACAAGCAGCTTGCTGATATATATGTTGCTTATCAGTTTGGCATGATTTATAGTGACCAGGAGGATAAGCTTTGTATCCTAGATAAGCTCTATCTTCGATATAATAATCTGTATTCGCAAAAGAAAAACTTAAACTAAATAAAAAAAGTAATAAGATTTTTTTTCATTTTATCTTCTTGTCTAGATCAAAATATTATTCATCGTATCAAAATAAAACTTAAAATTTTATAAATAATTAAAGCAAAAAGTAGAAAATTTGAATTACAACTTATCTATCTAATCCATAATTCAATTTAATATTAGTATGCTGAAATTTTCTATATTCCTCATCATTTGGCTTTCAATTACAAAGTTCCATTTCTTCAACATTATCTAAGAAGAAATTAAATGCTATTTACTCCCTTATTTGACCATTATCATTCCAAGTGCTTTCATCATCTCTTTTAAAAATATCTTGATGTGGCTCAATTGATGAATTAAAGTTTTCCATATAAAATATCAGTAATTTTTATTTGCATCAACATTATATAAGTTCTAAAAATAAATTTTTGTAAGTGTAAAACAATCAAAGCTTATAAAATTAAAAGCACAAAACAAATCAATCTTTTTATGATGATTTAATATAAGATTTTGATTTTTAAATTTGAGAATAAAAAAGCAATGAGAACAAAATAAATCAGAGATTCTAAACTAAGGAGAATAATTAGCAAAAAAATTTCAAAATTATCTCCCATAAAATTTAATCTAGAAAAGATACTTCCAAAGTAAAAAACAGCTTTAGGGTTTGTAATATTTGTCAAAAAACCACCTAAAAAAGGTTTTAAAATTTTTACGCTATCTGTAAAGTGTATTTCATTAGAAGTATTTTTTAAAAGCGAATAAGCAAGATAAAATAAATACATAGCCCCTAAAGTAGATAATATAAGTTGGATAAAATCAAAAGTGTCAAAAAGAATTTTAAGTCCAGTTAGGGAAAAAACAATCCAAAGTAATATTCCTAAACTCACACCAAATGCTGCTTTTAAAGTCTCTTTAGAAGCAAATTTTAAAGCGTAAGTGCTAACTAGAAAAAATCAGGTTCTGGTGTCAAGAGTGCAGATAAATGAATAGCAAAAATAAATAAAAAAGTCACTAGAATTCCATTTGCAGCTTTTGTGATCTTATGATAAAAAATTCTAAAAATGAAGATAATTAAGATATAGAAAATAATATTTATGATGGTGGTCCTAACAAGACTTGAACTTGTGACCTCACCCTTATCAGGGGTGCACTCTAACCAGCTGAGCTATAGGACCTAGATGGTGGAGAATAGCGGGATCGAACCGCTGACCTCCTGCGTGCAAAGCAGGCGCTCTCCCAGCTGAGCTAATTCCCCTTTTCGAGAATAATTAAGAAGCTTTTATTGTTTTATCTATATTTCCATCAAGCTTTAAAATCTAAACAAGGATTGATTGAGCTTAAGTAATAGCTGTGAGACTTATTACTTATGTACTCTAGAAAGGAGGTGATCCAACCGCAGGTTCTCCTACGGTTACCTTGT
>CASFHJ010000139.1 GCA_949294425.1 uncultured Campylobacter sp. | reverse complement strand
TTCTTCTTCAGTGATTTCTTCTTTTTGTTTTTCTGCATCTACTGGATCTAGGTCTTGCTCTCTTAAGCTCTTTCCTTCATTTATGGCTTCAGACATTTCCTGACAGAAAAGCTGCACAGAGCGAATAGCATCATCATTTCCCGGTATAGGATAGGTAACAAGATCGGGATCGCAGTTTGTATCAAGTGGAGCAACCACAGGAATTTTTAGCTTATTTGCCTCAGTAACTGCTATCTTTTCCTTTACTGTATCTATAACAAAGATCATATCAGGTGGGCTTTTTAGATGTCTTATACCCCCAAGATATGCTATAAGTTTTTCTTTTTTTCTTGAAAGCATTAAGGCTTCTTTTTTTGTAAGCAAGTCAACGCTTCCGTCTTCTTCCATTTTTTCTATTATTTCTAATTTTCTTATGGATTGCTTTATGGTGCCAAAATTTGTCATCATACCGCCAAGCCATCTGTGATTTACATATGGCATACCACATTTGTCTGCATATTCTTTTATGGCTGCACTTGCTTGTTTTTTTGTTCCAACAAAGAGTATGGTTTTGCCTTCAGCAGCGAAGTCTCTTACTATATTGTAAGTGTATCTAAAATACCTAAGGGTCTTTTGTAGGTCTATTACATAAATTCCCTTTCTCTCTCCAAAGATGTATTTTTTCATCTTAGGATTCCAACGTCTAGTTTGGTGTCCGAAATGAACTCCACATTCTAGTAAGTCTCTCATACTTACCATAATATCTCCTTAAAATTTAGGTTTTTCCCTCCGCACCCCTTAGCTTTAAAGCAACCTAAAAAGAATTGATGCGTGTGAAATAAAGCTATTATTGTATCTAACTTAGCTTTATCTTTACTTATAAATGTATTCTTTTGTTAGTTTTATATCATTATTTACTTCCTTTGTCATTAAGAATTGAAATAAGTCCACAGAACCAACTCTAAAAGCAGAGGCACAAGATTTAAGATATAAACTCCACATTCTTATGAAATTTTCATCGTATTTTTTTCTTACCTCATTCAAGGCTTTTGTAAAATTCTCATGCCATAAATCAAGAGTCTTTGCATAGTGCATTCTTAAGCTTTCACTAAGTAGTAGATGAAAATCCCACTCACTCATTATGCTTATAATCTCTCTTAGCGAGGGCAAATATCCGCCCGGAAAAATGAATTTATCTATAAAGGCATTTGTTTTTCCTTCAAACATAGATAATATAGAATGAAGTAGAAAATATCCACCGGGTTTTAAGACTTGTTTTACCTTCATAAAATAAAGGTTTAAATTTTCTTTTCCTACGTGTTCAAACATTCCTACAGAAACTACCTTGTCAAAATATTCCTTAAATTCTAAGTCTTGATAATTTTGAAGCCTTATTTCTATTTTATCTTCTAATTTTAGCTCTTTAACCATCTCCTTAGCTTTTTTGTATTGTTCGCTAGATATTGTTATGCCAGTAACATTTACATTATATTTTTGTGCTGCCATCACAGATAAAAAACCCCAGCCACAACCTATATCCAAAAGCCTTTCTCCCTCTTTTAAGTCAAGCTTTTTTAAGGTATGTTCTATTTTATTTATTTGAGCTTGATATAAGTTATCTTTATTTGTCTTAAAATAGGCACAAGAATAACTCATGCTTTCATCAAGCCAGAGTTTATAAAAGTCATTTCCTATGTCGTAATGAGCCTTTATGTTTTTATACTCTTTATGTTTGGCAATCTTACTTTTTACATTTTCCTCTTTTTTTAAATATTTTGCATTTGAGAAATAATATATCGCTTTGGCTACTTCATCATAGTCTCCAAGTATATCTAATTTTCCTTCCATATAATATTTAGCAAAGGCATAACTAGGATCTTTAAGTAGCAAAGAAAGCGGCATTTTTTCTTTAAAAACTATACTAAATTTAGCTTCTTTTCCAAATAAAAGCTCCTCCTTATCCCAGGTTATTATCTTGAAGTTGGCGTATGAGTAGTTTTTTGCTATTTGTTTAATAAGAAATTTTTTAAGCATTATTTACCTTTCTAAATAATATTTTTTATTTGTTGATAATAATACTTAGTAGTTTAAACAGAGATAAAAATAAGATAAATTTTGACTTAATTATAATATTCTCACCCCTTAGGGCGAGAATATCTTTTTAGTGTAGTTTAGACCATACTTTTCTTTTCCAAGCTATAGCAAAGATACTTAGTATCACAAAGAATATCATTATGTATATACCTAATGTTTCTCTTTCTTCTTTTTTGCTATCTCCAACCTTTTCTATATAAGAAAGAACCTTAGCCTGACTTTCTTCATTTAAACCAACTCTAGGCATAGCAGTTCCTGCTATAAGTTTTTGAGTATTGTTTGTAAAATTATTTATATACTCATATCCTCTTGAACGAATCATCATAGATAAATCAGGCGGAACCTTACCCAAATAGTTAAATAAATCACTATGTGCTGAAAGAGATTTGAAAGAATCATATCTCATATCGTGGCAGCGTCCGCAAGATTCTATAAAGGCATCTTTGTCTTTTGCAAAGGCTAATTCTTTTTCCACCATAGCCTTATGTGTTTCAGGGCTTAGGTTTTCCATTTTAGAATATTTTTCCTCTATAGCCTTTTTAAATTCAGCTGTTTTAGCCTCATCATATTGTTTTCCTACCTCTTTTAGATAAGCTATAACATTGACTATATTTTCATTTACAACTTCTGTAGGATCGCCCATGCTTTCATTGTAAGCTGTCATAACAAAGGCATCACCAAATTTATGATCCACTTTTAAGGCTAGAGCAGGATTATATATAAGAGCTGCTAAGAATTTTTCGTCATAAAGCAAGCCAGCTGAACTTAAATCAGGAGGTAAGACACCAAATATGGAAGAATCCGGAATTTGTCCCTCAAGTCCAGCACTTTTTAAGCCATGACAAGCGTAGCAGTTTGTCGCAAAAAATTCAGCCCCCTTACTAGCATCGCCCCTGCTTAAATCGCCCATTTGCTCTACTCTATCCCAAAGTGCTTGATTGTCATGTAAGCTCTTTTGTGCCACTTCTAA
>CASFHJ010000138.1 GCA_949294425.1 uncultured Campylobacter sp. | reverse complement strand
ATAGCCTATCTCGACAACTTCTTGTTGTGCTATGCTCTTTTGATTTGTGAGATTAATGCTCGCTCTATCTAGCCCTGCATTGCAAATGATTGTCCCACTAGCCTTATCAATGATAGCCCAAATCCCAAAGCCATTTTCTTTATAGCCCCTTAACTGCTTCTCTAGCCATTCTTTGCTTTCATCAATGCTAAAGCCATGCCCCCAAGCATACATTGTCTCTTTATCGCCTAAAATCTCGTGTAAGAAAGCTAAGTCCTTTAGTGTATATTCTCTCAAATAAAGCCTTTTAGTTTCTAAAACTATACTCTTTAAGTCTTTTTTAAAATCCCTATCTTTCAAGTTTGTATCCTAAAATTATGATTTTTTAAGGTTAAATCACCCAGCTGCTAAACAGGTGGGCTTCTTGCTTTAAAGATAAATAAGCCAAAGTTCTAAACATAATTTTAATACCAAATTATTATCATCTACACAAAGCTAACTTTGAGTAAGTTCTATCCTAGGTTTATCAAATTTTATTTTAACTCCATTTCTTTTCTAAAAATTTAGAATACAAGCTAAGAGGATAGCAGAGTAAGAAAAAGACAAAAAATATAAGCCCGTAAATAACAAAAGAAGCATAAACATAGCTATGATTTGCCTCTATTATCTGCTGACCTACCTTTACAAGCTCGGCAACTCCTATCAAAAAAGCAAAAGTGGTTGACTTTATCATCCTAGTAAGTAAATTCATGCTCATAGGAGTAAGTCTTCTAAGAGCCTGTGGCAGTATAATGTAAATATAAACTTCTATCTTGTTAAAACCAAGGCTAAGACCTGATTCAAACTGATGTTTAGCTATACTAGAAAGAGAAGCTCGCACTAAGTCCATCATCTCAAAAATTCCCCAAATGCTAAAAACCAAAATAGCAGAGCCAAGTGCACTTAAATTTAAGCCAAACCATCTAGAAAAACCAAAATAAACCACAAAAAGCCAAACTATAAGAGGCATCACCCTAACAAACTCAAGGCAAAATCTACAAAAAATATAAATAATTTTATTGTTTAAAGACATTAAAATTCCAAAAATAAGCCCACCAAAAGATGAGATAAGTATAGAAAAAAATGAAATTTCTAAGGTCAGCAAAAGTCCCTCTAAAAGCCTATTTATATAGTTTAAACTAAAAAGCTCAAGCATAAGACAACCTCTTTTCAAGCCAAGATAAGAATAAGGACATAGGAAGAATTATTAGTAAATAGCTAAGAAACAATAAAAACAAAAGCTCATCTGTTTTGTAGGTTAAGGAATTTAAACTTGTCATGGTATTTACCAAATCAGGCAAAGCTATGATGGTAACTACAGATGTTTCCTTAAACAAAAATATAGTATTTGCAGACAAGGAGGGCATACAAACTCCAAGAGCCTGAGGCAGTATAACATAGCGTAAAATTTGAAGTTTATTAAGACCTAAGGATAAGGCAGCCTCAAATTGTTGTTTTTTAACAGCATCAATACCAGCTCTTATGCTTTCAGCCATGTAAGAACCGCCCAAAAAAGAAAGCCCAAGCACAGCACAGGTAAAAGAAGACATATGAAAACCAAGCCTTCCAAGCCCATAATATAAAAAAAATAGCTGTATTAAAAGAGGAGTATTTCTTGAAAACTCTATGTATATAAGGCAGAATTTATATATAAATTTTAAACGAAAAAAATACATAGCTACGCAAAAAAGTCCAATAAGTAGCGAAAATAAAAGCCCTAGGGCAAAAACTTCTAAGGTAAGCAAAGCCGCATCAAAAAACATCGGGCTAACCTTATTTATAAAAGCAAAATCCATATAAATCCAAATTTCCTTATCAATTTAGCTTGATTTTAGCATTTTTTTCTAAATTAAGAGTTTATCTATCTAAATTTAAGATAGCCTCATGAAGCCTTTTGCAATTAAACCCGTCTCTAAAAGTAAAAAAATCTTGCACTCTTTTTAGGTATTTTTCACTCATTTTACAATCATTTTGCATGGCATTTTCAAGCGCATCTAAGAGGCTATCTAGTTCATAACAAAGCTCTCCAAAACCATGCTTTTCGTAGTCAAAATACCCACTTTGCCACTGCTTTGTGAAAAAATCCTCCTTATCAAAATGATAGTAAATAACAGGCTTTTCAAGTAAGGCAACATCAAAAACCACGCTTGAGTAATCAGAAATTAAAAGAGCGGTGTTAGCAAAGAGCTCTTGTAAGCTTAAGCTCTTTGAAATTTCAATGCTTTTATCTAGCTTAAAATCCTTTAAATAAGGCATTATATTTGGGTGAGGATTAAAGCAAGGCGTGTATTTATACTGCTTACAAAGATTTAAAAATCGAGTTGAGCTTAAAAGCTCATTATAACGCTTAAAATACTGGCTTTGCTTAAAATTAGCATTCATACGCCTTGTGCCTAGTTTTTTACTAAAAGTTCCTACTATGTAGCGTCTCCAAGTAGGCATTACAAGTATATATTTTTTGCTTCTTGGCAAGGATAAAAGCCTATCATGTCTTGCAAAGCCGGTAAGTTTAACCTCTTTTTCAGAAAGTTTATAAGCACTTTCATCTACAAAGCTTTTAAATTCAGGCTTTGTGCTTGTTGTCAAAAGATCTATTTTTCTTTGATTTAGCCAAGATGAAATTTCTTTTTCTGAAATTCCGTGCTGTAAAAAAACGAAATCTTTTGTTATAAGGGTATTTTTACCAAAAGCCCCATAAAAATACCTATCTATATGAGAA
>CASFHJ010000137.1 GCA_949294425.1 uncultured Campylobacter sp. | reverse complement strand
CAAAGGGTAAAATTTCAACCCTTACACCTTCCTCATAAAATTTCTTTTCATTTGATAAGCTTACAAAAATTATGTGAAAAATTCCAAGCTCTAAAGCCTTATATACTAGTTTTTTAGCCTTTAAAACAAGCAAATCAAGATCAAAAAAATCAGCCGCTATAAGAGCTATCTTTTTATCCTTTAATATAAAATCAAAGTGCTTATTATAAAAAATTTCTTCTTTAAATTTAAAAAGCTCACACAAAACAGCATTAGCAAATAATTTTTTAAAATCTTTTTTTAAACACAGAGCATTTTTAAGTGCAAAGTCATTAAAATAAACCTTTCTCAAAGATTTATCCTTATGCTTTACAAAGCTTAAAATATATCTTGTTTCAAGCTCAAAAACAGCCTTATAAAGACTATCTTTTGATACTTTAAGCTCCTTTTTAAGCTCCTTATAAAGCTCGTTTATACTAAGCTCAGAGCCTAAATTTAAAGCTATATAGCTTAAAATTTTAAGCTCTAGTTTTGAAAAAGAAGTGCTTAAATATTCATTTAAAAAAGTATAATTTTCATTTTTTAAACAACGACCAAGCTGAAAATAAGAACCTAAACTAGGATTTTTCTTGCTTAAACTTAAAAATTCCTCAAAGTCCAAAAAATCAAGCCAAAGCTCTGTAAAATTTTCAAATTTCACGGAGGAAAATTCAGTGCAGATGATTATTTGATAGCTATTTAAAAACTTTGAAAAATCAAATGTGAAATTCTTATTCACATAATAAAAAATGAGAATTTTTATCTCCTTATCCCTTAAAAAATCCTCCAAAAATAAAAGGGAATTTTCATCAAATCTTAGGTCTTTGAAATTTAAAAATAAAAATTCTTTTTTATCAAAATTTTTAAGATAAGAAAGTAATAAACTCCTTTTACCACTATATCTAGCACCTTTTATTATGATATTTTTAGAGCTTATTTTTTGTTTTCTTTCAATTGCGTTTTTAAAATCAAGCTCTTCCTCATAAAAAAAATCAAGAATATTCATTAAAAATGCTTATTTTTTAAATCTTAAATTTACGCTGTGAGTAAGGGCTATAGCTATAGCATCTGTTATGTCAAATGGCTTTATATCTTTATTTATACCCAAAAGTTTTTTAACCATAAAAGCAACTTGTTCTTTACTAGCCTTTGCCTTTCCTGTAACGCTTTTTTTAACCTGCAAAGGAGTGTATTCACTAAATTCTCCATGAATTTGTAAAAGTTTAAGGCTTAAAGCCCCTCTAAATTGGGCTAGTTTTAAGACAGTTTTTGGATTATAAGCAAAAAATATATCCTCAACAGCAACCTCATCAAAACTATGATTTTTAAAGATGAGATCAAGTCCTTCACAAAGCTCTGTGATTTGATACTGAAGAGTAGATGGTTTTATCTTTATCAAACCTGCTTCTATGAGAGAATTTTTACCATTAACACTTTCTAAAATGCAGTATCCACAAAATTTAGACCCGGGATCTATGCCTAAAATTTTCAAAAAGTTCTTTCCTTTTGCTAAAATTTAAGATATTTTAACCAATTTTTATGAATTTTAAGATAGAATCTAAATTTTACAAATCAAGGGTTTTAACACATGGATGCAAGAGAAATCTTAAATGCTTTTAAAGAGGAAGTCTCCACAAAAGAATTTGATAATTTTATAAGTGTTTTAAGATTAAATGAAAAGCTTACAAAACCCGATTATATAGTCTTTAACGCACCAAATAACATAATAGCTAAATTCATACAAACAAGATATGCTGAAAAAATTTCTTATTATTATGAGGTTAAAAGCGGAAATAAAGCAAAAATAAGCATACAAAGTCAAAACAAAAAGTCAAGTAAAACAAGCTACACTCAAAATACCTTAACACAGGTTCAAGGCGATGTTTTGATACCAGAATATAATTTTGAAAGCTTCATAGTAGGCTCATCAAATGAATACGCTTACAATGTTTGCAAGGCAGTAAGCGATAAAAAAAATTTAGGAAAGCTTTATAATCCAATTTTCATATATGGACCAACTGGGCTTGGCAAAACTCATCTCATACAAGCCGTTGGCAATGCCTGTGTAAAATTTGGAAAAAGGGTTATAAATATAGTAAGTTCTAAATTTGCTAATGACTTTTCATATCATTTAGAAAATAAAATAATGGGAAAATTTAGAGAAAAATACACAAATTGTGATCTCTTACTCATAGATGATGTGCAATTTCTTGGAAAAACAGATAGGATACAAGATGAATTCTTTTCTGTATTTAACGAGATAAAGAGTAAAGAAGCACAAATAATCATAACAAGTGATAACCCCCCAAATATGCTAAAAGGCATAACAGAACGTCTAAAATCGAGATTTGCAAATGGAATAATAGCTGATATAACTCCTCCAGAACTTGATACAAAAAGAGCTATCATACGCAAAAAATGTGAGATGAATGATATAACCTTACAAGAAGAAATCATATCTTACATAGCAAGCTCTATGGGGGATAATATAAGAGAAATCGAAGGTATGATAACAAATATAAATGCCTACTCAAAGCTCATGGGACTTGATATAAATTTAGATATAGCTAAGATGATGATGAAAGATCATATAAAAGAAAATAATGAAAATATATCCATTGATGACATCTTTGCTGTAGTATGTAAGAATTTCAACATAAAAACAAATGATGTGAAATCAAACAAAAAAACAAAAAATATAGTAATGGTAAAAAGAATAATAATATACCTAGCAAGAGAGTTAACAACTATATCAACACCTCAACTTGCTAAAATCTTTCAAATGAAAGATCATACTTCAATTTCACATAATATAAAAAAGATAAAAGAAGAGATAACACAAGATAATGACTTAAAGGCTAGAATAGATGAGTTAAAAAACAAAATTTTAATAAAAAAGCAAGAATGAATTGTGAAAAAATGTGAAAAAATATAAAATAAATTTCACATTTTTTTTGCGTTGTATTAGTGGCTTTGGGTATAATTTCACATTTTCACTAATACTTACTAATACTACTAAATTTTAAAAATAAAGGAGAAAAAATGAAACTAAGTATAAACAAAAACACTTTAGAATCAGCTATAACGCTATGCAGTGCCTACGTGGAAAAAAAAGACCTAACAGCTATAAATTCACATTTTTTACTAGAAGCAAATGAAGATAAACTCATAATAAAAGCAACGGATTATGAAATAGGCTTAACATATAGAATCAAAAAGATAAATATAGAAAGACAAGGCTTTGCAACAGTAAATGCAAAAAATATTATAGATATGATAAAGAATTTAAACAATGAGGATTTAATACTAGAAACCATAGATAATTCTTTATTTATAAGGCAAAAAAACACAAAATACAAGTTGTCTATGTTTGATTATGAGGATTTTCCTAAATTTCCAAACACAGAGGATAAAAATAAATTAAATATAGATTCAAGTGATTTAAGTAAATCTCTTAAAAAAATCTTTCCTGCTATAGATACACAAAATCCAAAATACTCATTAAATGGAGCCTTAATAGACATAAAAAATGACAAAATAAATTTTGTAGGTTCAGATACAAAAAGACTAGCAATATATACATTAAAGCAAAATAATGATAAAGAACTAGCCATAAGCATACCAAAAAAAGCCATAGCTGAAATGCAAAAATTATTCTATGAAAAGATAGAACTTTTTTACGATGAAAATATCTTAATAGCTAAAAATGAAAATTTTGAATTCTACACAAAACTTATAAATGATAAATTCCCAGATTATGAAAAGGTAATACCAAAAAATTTAGGGATAAATTTAACTTTAAACACAGAAGAATTTATAAATAGCATCAAAATAATGAGTGTTGTTACAAAAAGAATAAGAGTATCTTTTTCAAAATCAAAAATAAGTTTTGAAGGAAGTGGAGAAAGTGGATCATCAGAAGCTAAAACAGAAATTCAAAGAGAACTTAACATACAAGATGATTTTTCTTTAAATATACAGGCTGAGTATTTTATGGACTTTTTAAATTCGATAGAAACAGAGGAATTTGAACTAAAAATAAATGAACCAAATTTAGCCTTTATAATTTCCTCTCAAGACTTACAAACAATAATAATACCTGTGATTTTATAAGGAAAATAAATGCAAGAAAATAAAACTTACAGCGAAAGCAATATAAAAGTTTTAAAAGGATTAGAAGCCGTTAGAAAAAGACCTGGTATGTATATAGGTGATACAAATATAAATGGTCTTCATCATATGATCTATGAGGTTGTAGATAATTCCATAGATGAATCAATGGCAGGTTATTGTGATGATATAAAGATAGAACTAACAGATGAGGGAAGTTGTATAGTTACAGATAATGGTAGGGGAATTCCAGTTGGAATCCACCCAAGTGAAGGAATTCCAACCTTAACAGTTGTTTTAACAGTTCTTCACGCCGGAGGTAAATTTGACAAGGATACTTACAAAGTATCTGGAGGTTTGCACGGAGTCGGGGTTTCTGTAGTAAATGCCCTTTCAAAGAAATTAATAGCTACAGTTAAAAGAGAGGGAAATATTTACAGACAAGAATTCCAAAAAGGTAAGGCAGTAAGTGAACTTGAAATAATAGGAAAAAGTGAGGAAACAGGCACTATTATAGAATTTTGGCCAGATGAAAGTATCTTTGAAGTAACTAAATTTGATTATGAAATTTTGGCTAAAAGATTTAAAGAATTAGCTTATTTAAATCCAAAAATAAGCATAAATTTTAAGGATATAAGAACACAAAAAGAAGAAACTTTTCATTTTGATGGTGGAATTTCCCAATTTGTAGAGGATATGAATAAAAAAGAAGCTCTTACAAAGGTCATAGCTTTTAATAAAAAAGAAGATGATGTTGAAGTTGAAATAGCTATGCTTTATAATGATTCTTACTCTGAAAATTTATTATCCTTTGTAAATAATATAAAAACACCAGATGGGGGAACTCACGAAGCAGGCTTTAGGATAGCTCTAACAAGGGTTATAACAAATTACATAGAAGCAAATGCAAATTCTAGAGAAAAAGATAGCAAAATAGTAGGAGATGATATAAGAGAGGGGCTTATAGCAGTAGTTAGCGTGAAAGTTCCTGAACCTCAATTTGAAGGGCAGACTAAGGGTAAATTAGGCTCATCTTATGTAAGACCTATAGTTTCAAAGCTTAGTTTTGAATATCTAAGTAAGTATTTTGAAGAAAATCCAAACGAAGCAAAGGCTATAATGAATAAAGCCTTAATGGCGGCAAGAGGAAGAGAGGCAGCTAAAAGAGCAAGAGAATTAACAAGAAAAAAAGATAGTGTTTCAGTAGGAACCCTGCCCGGAAAATTAGCTGATTGTCAAAGTAAAAATCCAAGTGAAAGCGAAATTTATCTAGTAGAGGGAGATTCTGCTGGAGGTTCTGCAAAACAAGGTAGACAAAGGAGCTTTCAGGCTATCTTACCTTTGCGTGGTAAAATTTTAAATGTGGAAAAATCAAGACTTGATAAGATTTTAAAATCAGAACAAATTCAAAATATGATAACAGCCTTTGGTTGTGGTATAAGTGAGGATTTTGATATAGAAAAGCTAAGGTATCATAAGATAATAATAATGACAGATGCGGATGTTGATGGCTCTCATATACAAACCTTACTCTTAACTTTCTTTTTTAGATTTATGAAAGATTTAGTTATAAATGGACATATTTATCTAGCACAACCACCACTTTATCGCTATCAAAAAGGTAAAAAAAGAGAAATTTATCTAAAAGATGAAAAGGCTTTAAATGAGTATTTAATAGAAACAGGTATAGAAAGCTCAAATTATGAAGGCATAGGGCTTAATGACTTAAAAGACTTTTTAAAATTAGTTGCTTCTTACAGAACTATACTAAAAGAGCTTGAAAAAAGATTTTCAGTTATATCTGTTTTAAGACACTTAATAGAAAATAAAGAACTTATAAAAAAAGACAACAATGAACTTTTCGAGCTTATAAAAGAATTCTTAGAAAAACAAGGAAATAATATCTTAAATTCATATATAAGTGATGAGGAATTAAGGCTTTTTGTGCAAACTGATAATGGTCTTGAAGAGCTTTTAATAAATGATCTTTTATTTTCAAATCCTTTATTTGAAGAAGGTATACATCTTTATGAAAAGATAAAGCAAAGGGATTTAAATTTCCAAAGAGATATTTTAGAAATTTTAGATGAGGTGGAAAAAAACGCTAAAAAAGGTGCTTACATACAAAGATACAAGGGTCTTGGAGAGATGAATCCAGAGCAACTTTGGGAAACTACTATGGATCCTAGTAATCGCCGCTTACTTAAGGTAACGATAGATGATGCTATAAGTGCAAATGATACCTTTAATCTTTTTATGGGAGATGAGGTAGAACCAAGGCGAGAATATATACAAAAACACGCAAAAGATGTTAAGCATTTAGATGTCTGATTTTTAAAAATCTTTAAATATCTTTTGCGGCATTTTTTTGCTCATACCAAAGTCTTATCTTAGCTCCTACGCTTTTTAAAGGATCAGGTGGTATAAGAGAGGCTTTATTATTATTTGTTATAAATCTTAAATTTTCACTATCTTTATTTGCTATTAAATCAGCTAAATAATGCCCCAAATAAACACCCTTAGCCATACCAACCCCATTACTTGCTCCTATGCCATAAACCCCATCATAAAGCTTTCCAAAAATTCCTTGCTGATTTAAGCTCATACAAAGCGTTCCTCCCCAAGTAAAGTCAAAAATTTTATGTTTTAGCTTTGGAAACCTAGCTTCAAAGGATAATCTATGTTGCTCAAAGGCTCTTCTTAAATCATGTTCGCTGCATCTTAACTCAGGTAGATAATCTAAGATATTTCTTATAAAAATTCTTTTATCAGGGGTAAATCTAATTGTAGTTCCGGCTGGGTGTGCTGAAGTTAGTCCGTATGGTTTTATATCTTTAAAATATTTATTAAGCTCCTCATCGCTTAATCTTTCACTTAAGGAAGCATAAGTAAATATAGGAGCTTGTCTATTTTTAACAAGCTTAAATTCTTCCAAATATGAATCAACACACAAGACTAAAATTTCACATTCCATAGATCCTAGATGAGTTTTTATCTTTTTCTTTTTATCATATTTTATTTCTATAACAGGGCTTTGTTCAAATAAATTTACATTTTTTGCTAGGGATTTTATGAGCCCTCTCATAAGTGCTGCTGGATTTACAAGTATATTATTTGCTGTGTAAATTCCTTCTTTATAATAAGATGTTGCAAGCCTTTTTTCTAGCTCATTTGCATTTAATCTTTCAAAGTCAAAGGAGCAAAGTTTTAAGTGTTTTTCAAAATCATCAAGCCCCCTGATATTTTTTTCCTCATTAGCACACATATATTTTCCAGCTTTTTGCCAAGAACAATTTATTTGATTTTCTTTTACTATTTCCTCTAAATATTTTATGGCAAAGCAGTTTAATTCGTGTATTTTTTTATCTTTTTCTATGCTTTCTAAGCTATTATCTACGTTATGTGGTAGATCTATTATAAAACCAGCATTTCTAGAGCTTACACCCTGTCCAAATTTCAAGGCTTCTATGAGAGATATTTTTGAATTTGGATAATGCTTGGCTAAGGAATTTGCCACTGCAAAACCCGTTATTCCCCCACCTATTATACATATATCAGAGTTTAAATCACCCCTTAATCTTTGTGCTAAATTTTCTTCTTTATCCTCGCAAAGCTCTAACCAACCTATATCTCCGTCTAAATTTGGAAAGCGTTTTATCTTCATTTTTTGCCTTTAAAATAAACTTTTGATATTCTATATAAAATTTTTATTTAAGTATTTATAGATTTTATTATGAGTATTTTAAGTTAAGTGGTATCAAGGGGGAGACTTGAACTCCCGACCTCCGGCTTATGAGACCAGCGCTCTAACCAGCTGAGCTACCCTGACTCGATAAAAAGAAGGGAAATTATACACATTTTTTTCTAATTTTTTGCTAAATTTTTAAAGCTTTTTTCCTTTTTTTAAAGTTTTATTAGTATAATTTTCATTTTAGAGAGGTGTCCGAGCGGTTTAAGGAGCACGCCTGGAACGCGTGTAAAGTGCAAGCTTTCGAGGGTTCGAATCCCTTCCT
>CASFHJ010000136.1 GCA_949294425.1 uncultured Campylobacter sp. | reverse complement strand
AGGAAGGGCAAGTATTTGTCCTCTAATAAGCAAAGAAAAACCAATAAATTTATCCTTAAAAAGAACTGGACTCTTAACCGCAGTAGCTATATCTGTGCATAATCTTCCAGAAGGCTTTGCAACCTTTGTATCATCTCTTGATAATATCTCTTTTGGCTTAGCCATAGCAATAGCAGTAGCCATACATAATATCCCAGAAGGCATGGCTGTTTCTTTGCCTATATACCACGCAACAGGAGAGAGAAAGAAAGCCTTTAAATACGCCGCACTTTCTGGTCTTACCGAACCTATAGGTGCTTTAATAGGCTTTTTTTTGATATTTCCTTTTATAAACGAGCTTACCCTAGCATTTAGCTTTGCAATCATAGCTGGTATAATGGTATATATATCTTTTGATGAGCTTTTACCTGCTGCTAGAGTTTACGGAGAGGCACATCATTGCTTATATGGCTTATTTTCTGGCATGGCTATAATGGCTATTAGCCTAATCTTGCTAGATTCTGTTTGATTTTATGCTTGGCTAAAAAGAAATTCTATCATTTCTATCATCACTTAACTCATGCTTTGAAAAGGTGGTAATTTTATAGTATAAATTTCTAGTTTTTAAGAGATTTAATTTTTGAGCTAGTATATCTCTATGCGAATTAATATACTCATTTTGTGCGTCTAAAAAGTCTTTTAATTCCACCTTTCCAGCCTCATATTGTAAGGAGTATGCCTGTTTTATCCTTTCTTGTTTTTGATTAATTAAGACAATATTTTCAAAGAGTTTTTCATAAAAGGCATAATCAGCCTTGCACTGCATAAATTCATTAATAGCACTTTGTAAACTTTGCTCGTATTCTAGCTTTAAACTCTCGTAGCTATATTTAGAAATTTTTATATTTTGTCTAAGCCTTGCATAATCCAAAAAAGGCAAGGAAAGCACCAAATTTCCGCCTAAGGTAGAAAGTTTAAAAGCTTCATTACTAAAATTATTTGTATCTAAGTTAGCTCCTAAGCTTATGCTTGGATAAATGCTTTTTTCAACCACACTAAGATCCTTAAAAGACGCCTTTAATTTATTTAAAGAAGATCTTATATCAGGTCTATTGCTAAGATCTAGTAAGCTTATATCAAAATTTAAGTCCTCTTCCTTAAAATCACTAAAAGATAGCTGATTTAAATATGAAATTTTATCAAAATCCTTTTCAAGAGACAAAGCATCTTTTAAGCCTTTGATAATAAGCTCTTTGCTTTGCTCGTTACTTAACAAATTTTGCCTAGCATTTAGCAAGGAATTTTCTAAATTTAATAAATCAAGCTCAGAAATCTTTCCTAATTCATATTTTAAGTTATAAAGATCCCTTGCTAACTCCAAATTCTTAACATAAGCGCTTAAAAGCTTTGAAAGCTCATTTGCATAAACTAGGTTAAAAACAGCGTCTATATTTGAATTTATAAGGGTCAATTTTAAACTTTCAAGCTCGTAAGCACTGGCTAGCGCACTAAATTCTTTAGAGGCTATATTATCTCTTAGTCTGCCGTAAATATCAAGCTCATAACTTAGTGATAAAGAAGCTGAAAGGCTATTATTTGTGCTGTTTGGATTATAAGTTTTATTAGAATTTGCATTTAAAGAAGCTTGAGGACTTGGAAACAAATCCACATAGGCTAGATCATAGGAAGCAAGGGAGCTTAAAAAACTTAATCTAGCTATTTGAAGCTCTGTGTTATTTCTTAAAATAGTATCTACAAAATCATTTAAAATTTGATTTTCATAGCTTTGCCACCACTTATCATAAGCAAAATCTTCCTTATTTCTTTCTAATTTTACATCTTTTAAAGAAGCACAGGAAATAAAAAAAGAAAGTAAAAAAATCTTTAAAATGTATCTTATAATTTTTAAAAAATTCATCTCATTCCTTTGATAAAGCAGCTATAGGATTTAAATTTGCAGCATTTCTTGCAGGAAAAAATCCAAAAATAATACCTATTAAAACAGAGCTTAAAAGTGCTATAAAAATAGAAGCAGGGGAAACAATTATAGGAAAAATGCCAAGGGAATTGAAAGAATAAAGTAAGCTAAGTGATAAAAGCACCCCAAACAAAGCACCAATAGAACATATCATAATAGCCTCTATTAAAAACTGCATCAAAATATCCTCTCTTCTAGCGCCTATTGCCATTCTTATGCCTATTTCTCTAGTTCTTTCGCTAACTGAAACAAGCATAATATTCATAACTCCAACCCCGCCAACTATCAAGGCTATAGCTGCTATGGAAGTAATTAATATAGTCATGGTTTTGGTATTTTCATCTATGGTCTGTCTTATGGCATCTGAACTTACAGTAAAAAAGTCCTTTTGCCCTCTTTTTATCTCTAAAACCCTTATTATAGCCTGTTCTGCAACAGCTGGTAAGCTATCATCTGCTACCTTTGTTATAATGCTATTTAAAAGCTTATCTCCTGTTATTTTATTCATCATAGTTGTGTAAGGTATGTAAAGCCTTACTGTTACGTCCTCAGCCCTATTGTTTGCATCTCTTTTTAAAACGCCTATCACCACAAAGGGCTGGGAGTTAAAGATTATAGTTCGCCCAAGTATATCCTCTGCCTTAAAGTCTGCAAAAAGCCCGTTATGACCATTATAATCAAGCACAACCACATTTGCACTAGCTCTTATATCATCTTCATTTAATATCCTACCAGCTTCAAGCTCTAAACCTTTTATCTTTATCTCATTTATCCCAACGCCCTCTCCTCTAGCGTTTAAAGATATATTTTTATAAGTTACTATTGATGAAAAATTCACTCTAGCTTCGACAGCTTCTAGCTGGGGCAGGGTCCTTAAGGTGCGTAAATCGCTCACATTTAGCCAAGTTCTGCCAGATCTTATATCCCCAAAACCTCTTCCGGGACGAACTTCTATGGTATTTGTGCCTAGCCTAGAAATAGAGGCTAAAATTTGCTCTTGCGAACCATTGCCAAGTGCTACCACGCAGACAACAGAGGCTATGCCTATGATGATTCCTAGCATGGTTAAAACGGATCTAAGTTTGTGTGCTAGTATAGATGAAAAAGCTATTTTAAAACACTCAAAAAGCTGATTTTTAAGCAAGGTAAAGGTCTTTGGCTCAGCACTCATGTCTTCAATTTTTATCTCTTTATTTGAGCTTTTAGGGGAACTATCTCTTATAAGCTCTCCATCTTTTATCTCTATGATCCTTTGAGCCTGTGCTGCTATGCTAGGATCATGGGTTACTAATATTATGGTGTGCCCTTCTTTATTTAGCTTTTTTAAGATCTCTAAAACCATAAGACCACTTTTGCTATCAAGTGCTCCTGTTGGCTCATCTGCCAGTATTACATCTCCTCCATTCATCAAAGCTCTTGCTATACTGACTCTTTGTTGCTGCCCACCGCTTAGCTCATTTGGCTTTGACTCTGTCTTTAAAGAAAGCTCTAGACCGCTTAAAAGCTCCTTAGCTCTTTGCTTTCTAAATTCATTTTTCTTACCAGCATAAACGGCTGGTAAAGCGACATTTTCCCTTGAATTTAAGAGGCTTAAGAGATTGTATCTTTGAAAAATAAAGCCTATATTTTCTCTTCTTAGTCTAGCCTTTTCATCTCTATTAAGCTTTGAAACATCATATTTATCAAAGATGTAAGAGCCTGAATTAAAATCATCTAATGTTCCTATGATATTTAAAAGAGAGGTCTTTCCGCTGCCACTTTGTCCTATAATGGCTACGAATTCTCCCCTTTGTATCTCTAGGCTTATATTTTTTAAAATTTCACTCTGCCCTATTTTTTTACAAATATTTTTTAGTATTATCATCTAGCACCGTAAGGACGCATTGTTGATGAGCTTTTTAAGGCTGTGTTTGCTACGATTAAATCCTCATTTTCGCTAAGACCATCTAAAACTTGAGTATTTATACTATCTTTTATACCTAGTTTTATGTATCTTTTAAGCACATTTTTATCTTTTAAGACTTCAACAAAATACCCCCCACCATCGCTTTGTATGGTATATGTAGGCACGTATAAGGTATTTACAGCACTTTTAATTATGATTTCATTTTCTGTGCTCATGCCTATACGTAAAAAATTATTTTCATTTTTAACAAAGAATTTAGCATAATAATAAATAGCACTTGAACTAGAGCTTGAGGAGCTTGAACTAGAAGAGCTACTTGTTGCATCGCTTGTTTGTGTGTTTGCAGGATCTATGCTTGCTATCTTTGCTTTATATTTTTTATCTGGATCACTTAAAATAGCAAATTCCACATCTTCACCGACTTCTATTTTATTTACATCAGCCTCTGCTATTTCCATTCTAACTTCCATTTCATCTAAATTTGCTATTCTTACTATAGTAGGAGTGTTTTGATTTGCATTTACGGTTTGACCCTCTTCAACAGCTGTATTTATAACTACACCATCTATAGGAGCTAGTATGGTTGTATAGCCTAGATCTTTTTGGGCGTTTTTAAGAGTGATTTCAAGCTGTATGACCTCAGCTTCAAGCTCTGCAACATTTGCCTTTAAGCTATAATAATTATTTTTAAGATTTTCTAAAATTTCTAAGGAAGTTGCCTTTTTTTCATAAAGAGACTGCTCTCTTTTGTATTGATTATCAGCTATTTCAAGGGCTACTTGCTTGCTTTCTAAATTTGCCCTTGCACTTTGAAGCTGGGCTTTGTAGATGTTAAGATCATTTTCTTGTTTATCCTTATCTATTTGAGCTATTAAATCTCCTTTTTTTACCCTATCTCCTATGTCAACGTAAAGCTTTATTATCTGTCCGCTAACTTGCGCTCCAACATCAACCTCATCTTTTGCATAAACCATACCTATTGCTTCTATGCTTTGATTTATAGTTGTTCTAGAAACCTTTTGTGTGAGTAAATTTTTTGTCTTGTCCTCTTGCTTAAAAAAGTTAAAAAATATGGCTAAGAAAAATATAAAGATTATTAAAATCAAAACTTTTCTTTTTTTAGCAAAAGCAAGTAAATTTAAAACCTTGCCCCTAGGCATTGACTTTGATATTTTCAAATATTTAGTCCTTATTTTTTTGTGGGTAATTATATTTTTTTAAAATGAATTTAGAGTAAATTTTTAAAAGATTAAAAATATTTTAGATACAATTTTAAAAAAAATAAGGAGATATTTTTATGCTAGGAATATTTGAAAATCGTTTTTCTTGTAGGGAATTTTTAGATAAAGAAATAAAAAAAGAAGAGCTTGTAAAAATTTTAGAACTAGCCCGTCTTTCCCCTAGCTCTTTGGGGCTTGAACCTTGGTATTTCATAGCCACGCAAGATAAGGATAAGATAAAAGAATTAGGACAAATAGCTAATAAACAAGCCCATGTTAGCTCTTGTTCTGCACTAATAATAATAGTTTCAAGATATGACTTTGCTAATTATTTTGAAGAAAAACTTAGAAAAAGAGATATGCCAAAAGAGGAAATAGAAAAAAGAGTGCAAACTTACAAACCATTTTTAGAGGGCATGAGTTATGAGGAGAAAAAATCATACTCAAGACAACAAGCTCACATAGCACTTGGCACTATCTTATACGCTAGCACAGCTTTAAATTTAGCCTCCTGCCCTATAGGTGGCTTTTCGCAAAAGGACTTAGATGAGTATTTAAAACTTGATACTAGCAAAGAACAAGCCTGTCTTATGGTAGCCTTAGGTCATAAAAAAGATGATAAAATACCTGCTAAATCCAGATTTTCCTTTGATGAAATAGTAAAATTCATATAATCTTAGATTTTATCCTTGAAGAGGGCTAAAAAAGCAGTATTTTCTTTTTTC
>CASFHJ010000135.1 GCA_949294425.1 uncultured Campylobacter sp. | reverse complement strand
TTCTTTTATTCTTACTTCTTGCTCATCTTTTAAAATGTATGAATTTCTTACCCTTGTTTCTTTTAAATTTGGCACTTTTTGTAGTAAAAACCAAGTAAAAGATGAACCTATTTTTGGAAAATATTTTTTCGCAGATCCTATATCAAGAACTAAAAATTGATACTTGCTAAGTTCTTGTGGCAGGGTGTTTCTGTCTGCAAAACTCATCCAGTTATTTGGTACTATGAAAAGCAAAAAACCCTCTTTTTTGGTTATTTTTAAGGCTTTTTCTATAAAGGCTCTGCTTAGGTTATGATTTTTAGATACTCTTTTAGTTCCGTTAAATTTGGCGTAAGGTGGATTTGCCACTACCAAATCATACACTTCTTTTTCCTCAAAGTCTAAAAAATCTTTTTTACTAAGATTTATATCTGTGCCAAAATACTTTTTTAAATTTACAATTCTTTTTTCATTAATTTCATTAAAATAAAGATTTTTAAGGCTGGTTTTTAAGGCTGTATAGGCGTGAAAATTCCCATTTCCACAACAAGGATCTAAAATTTTTAAGTCTTTTTTCGTCCAAAAATCAGGAGGCAAGGACTCTAACATCTCCCTAACGCAGTACATAGGAGTGCAAATATCATTTGAATTTATAAAATGACTCTTGTCCTCATTTAAGCTATCAAAATACTCCTTGATCTTGGAAAAATCATAAAGCATAAGTTATTTCTTGGGAGTTACGAGCATATTTACGTATCTACCTTCAAATTTTGGCTCTTTATCTCTGTTTGCTTGATTTTCTATCATAGCCCAAATTTTTTCAAGCAAAGATACCGCTGCTTCCGGACTTGCCATCTCGCGTCCCTTTAAAAATACCCTAAATCTCACGTGCTTTCCTTGAGAAAGAAAATCCAAAGCGTGTTTTACCTTATAATTAATATCATTTTGAGCTATCTTAACGGAAAGTTTTATTTCCTTAGTGTCTATAACCTTTTGCTTTTTCTTAGCCTCTTTTTGCTTTTTTTCTTGTTGGTAGCGGAATTTACCAAAGTCCATAATCTTACAAACAGGAGGCTTAGCATCTGGAGCTATCATAACAAGATCTAAGCCCATTCTAGAAGCTATTTCCAAGCCCTCTTTGCTGCTTATGATACCATAAACCTTGCCATCATCGCCAACGCACCTTATTTCCTCCGCTTTTATGTCCTCATTAAGTAACACTTCTTTTTCTCTACTCAAAAATGCACCTCACTTATTTTCTCCTTTATGAAAGATATAAAATCATCAAAGCTTAAACTTCTTTGTTCCTTTGCTCTCCTATCTCTTAAAGCAATCTTTCTTTGCTTAACTTCCTCATCACCTAGCACCAAGATCATAGGTAATTTTTGCTTTTCTGCATTGCGAATTTTTTTGCTTAAACACTCGTTTTTAGAGTAAAGTTCACTATCTACATTTAGCTCTAGCAAGGCTCTTTGTATTTCCTTTGCATAAGCTAGATGTTTTTCATTTATATTAACTATACCAACTTGAACTGGGGCTATGAAAAAAGGGAATTCTCCACCGCAATGCTCCGTTAGAATTCCTATAAATCTTTCAAAAGAACCCAAAATT
>CASFHJ010000134.1 GCA_949294425.1 uncultured Campylobacter sp. | reverse complement strand
GTTTGCGGATAAGAAATTATTTTACTTAAGCTCCATTTTAATAACCATAGGCATAGTTTTTTCATACTCTTTAAGTGCCTTTACTGTGCTTTATTTAGGTTATGATGATTTTCATTTTTTTATAAGACAGCTGGCCTTTGGTATAAGCGGAATTCTTATAATGTTTTTTATATCTCAAATAAATCCCGACACAGCTTTATTTCACAAGCTTATGATAGCCTTGCTACTCATATCTTTTATAGCTATCATCATCTTGCCCTTTTTGCCTGCAAATTTAGCCACAGCAAGCGGTGGTGCAAAAAGGTGGATAAGACTTGGTCCTATTTCAATTTCACCGGTTGAGTTTTTTAAAATAGGACTTATTTATTTTCTTGCTTGGTCTTATACAAGACGTATTGATGATAGTAAAAAAGCCATAAAAAGTGAAATTTTAATACTGCTTCCATATATGATAGTAGCTCTAATAATCATAGGCTACATTTACATAACACAAAACGATTTAGGACAAAGCGTAATATCTTTTTTCATAATACTTGCCCTAGCCTTTTTCGCAGGAGCTAGTAAAAAACTCTTTGCCTTTGGACTTATAATAGCTACCATGATAGGCTTTTTAGTTATCTTTAGCTCACAAAGAAGAATAGAAAGAATTTCAAACTGGTGGGGCAATATCCAAGATGCTTTCTTGCCATTTTTTCCAGAATGGTTAGCACAAATGCTAAAGGTAAGCTCAAATTCAGAACCATACCAAATCTCACACTCCTTAAATGCCATAGCACACGGAGGTTTTTTTGGAGAGGGGCTTGGACTTGGAATTTTTAAGCTTGGCTTTTTAAGTGAGGTGCATACAGACTTTGTCCTATCTGGCATAACGGAAGAAATAGGTCTTCTTGGGCTTTTTGTCGTATGTTTTTTATATCTAGCTATGATTTTAAGGATCTTTAGGATAGCTGGACGCTGTGAAAAGAAAGTGCATTTCATATTTTGCTCAGGAGTTGCCCTACTTTTAATGTTTTCTTTCTTTATGAATGCCTTTGGTATCATATCCTTAACCCCTTTAAAAGGAGTTGCTGTGCCACTTTTAAGCTATGGAGGAAGCTCGATGTGGTCTATTTGTATAGCTTTGGGCTGCGTTTTAATGATCTCAAAACAGGTTAAATTATGAAAATAGCTATAACAGGAGGTGGCACAGGCGGACATTTAAGTATAGCAAGAGCCCTAGCCTTAAGTGCCAAAAAACTTGGCATAGATTGCATATACATAGGCTCTACCTCAGGACAAGACATGGCTTGGTTTGAAAAGGAGGATTTTTTTTCTCATAAGTATTTCTTAGAAAGCAAGGGAGTAGTTAATCAAAGGGGATTTAAAAAAATTCTTTCTTTTTTAAAGATCTTAAAACTAAGCATAAAGGCTAGAAAAATTCTAAACGAACATAAGATAAAAGATGTTTTTAGCGTGGGTGGCTACTCCTCAGCACCAGCTTCTTTTGCGGCACTTTTTTCAAATAAAAATCTCTTTATACACGAGCAAAATTCAAAAAAAGGCTTTCTAAATTCCCTCTTAAAACCCTTTTGTAAAATTTTTTTTTCATCATTTGAAAAAGAATTTTGCCCCTATCCTGTGGAAGATATTTTTTTTGATAAGGCAAGAACTCGCTTAAAGCTTGAAAGTATAATATTTTTAGGCGGCTCTCAGGGAGCTAAATTTATAAATGATCTTGCATTAAAACTAGCAAAAAGTCTAGATGAAAGAGGTATTAAAATCATACATCAGTGCGGAAAAAAAGATTATCAAAGGTGTAAAAAAGAGTATGAGTCTTTGGCTATAAAGGTGGATCTTTTTGACTTTGATAAAAATATACATGAAAAGATACAAAAAGCTGACCTAGCCATAGCAAGAGCCGGAGCTGGCACACTTTTTGAACTATGTGCTAATAATTTACCTTCTATCTTTATACCCTATCCTCATGCTAGTAAAAATCATCAGTATTTCAATGCTAAATTCTTAGAGGATAAAAAACTTTGTCAACTTTTTACACAAGATGAGCTAAAAGATGAAAAAAAGATCTTAACTTCCATTTTTTCTATAAATTTAGAGCTTATTTCAAGCTCCTTAAAAGAAATCATAAGCAAAAATGGCTCTGATTTTATAATAAAAAAAGCACTAAAAGCATAGCGATAAGCCGAGTTCTGTCTTGGGCGTTTATTTATCTAGCCTTGTTTTCACAAACAAGATCAAGCGAAGGGTTAAAAATAAAGACAAAAACCACCCCTTCTTGCTGCACATTGGGTTTACATAGCCAAACTTGTTACCAAGATCGCTGGTAAGCTCTTACCTCACCGTTTCACCTTTTCCGCTTTAAGCGGTAGTTTACTTTCTGTTGCACTTTCCCTTAGATTACTCTAGCCATCTGTTAGATGGAATGCTTGTCTTTGGCAGCTCGGACTTTCCTCTCCAAAAAAGGAGCAAACGCCTACTATGCTTTGTGAAAGTGTAGCAAAAAAGCCTTAATAAAATTATTTTTTAAATCTATATCTTGCTTGAAACCTTATCTTGTGGTTTTTATAGCCATCTCTTATATTTTGCACACCCGTATCTACATCTTTTACATCAACTAAAGAATAATATCCGTAAAAATCAAGCCTTTTAGAGTATTTATAATTTATCCTAGCTACATACTCGCTTTTTTTACCTCCACCTAGCCTTGTTAAGGCATCTGGAGCTGTTTTTGTGCCTCCGTAAACTAAGTCAGCTCCAAATCTTAAGCTATCAAAAAAGCTATAGCCTAGAGTTACAAAGCCAAAGGTGTTTTTACCTATATCTCCTGAATAATTTGAGCTTCCAAGTGTGCTCATACCTTCTTCACCTGCAAAGATAAGCTGACCGCCGTCCTCTACTGAGTGTATGCTACCTTTTTTCTCATCACCCCAGTGTAGTCCTCCCACACTAAAATCAAAATTGTAAAACTCAAGCTCTGCTTGGGCTGCAAAAAATCGTCCATTTGTAAAATTTCTATTTTTTAGATAATCATCTATGCTATTTCCTAGATACTGCGCCTTAAATTTATAAGAAAAATTATCACTTATTTTATCCCTATACTCTAAATCTAAAGCCCAAAAAATAGCTCTATCTTGCATATAAGAAAGCCAAAGTTCAGGCTTAAAATTTACTAACTTTGTGCTTAAAGCAAAGCCATACCAATTTTTATTAAAAAAATTACTAAAATTAAGCCCATCAGCCTCTCTTCTATCCAAGATAGTATCCCCATCATTTGTATCGTAATTATCGGCTACAAAGCCTTGATATTTAATATAGTCATTCTCATAGTCTAAGCTAAGAGCAGTAACCACAAAGCCGTCCTCTAAGGCACTCTTAGTCCAAATACTTTTTAAAACCTGCTTACCAAAGCTTAAATTTGCATTATCAGCCAAGCTATAAGAAAGCCAAAGTTCTCTCACATTAAAAGGGGTGCTAAGATTTGCGTTTGATGAATCGCCAAAAGAATTATCCTTTGTCTCACCATAACTTAGCTGAGTGCCAAATTTAAAATCATCGTCTATACCTGTTTGTAATCTTATGTAGCCTAAATACCTATGTCTTTGGGAATTAGCATTACTCATTTTATCATTTACAAAGGGATTTATGTTTT
>CASFHJ010000133.1 GCA_949294425.1 uncultured Campylobacter sp. | reverse complement strand
AGGAAGATAAAATACTTATCTGTGATATTGGATTAGCTTTGCTTCTTTGGTAGTTTTTCATTAAGGTTTCAAATTTATTAGAAAGAGTTTTATTCTGTTTAATCTCTTGCAATTCTTTTGCAGATTCTTTCTTGCTTTTTACTATTGTTTGTTGTGCTTTAAGAATTGCATATATATTTTCCTCATTTTTAAGAGCTTTTGTCATATTCTTAGCTATTGTGTTTAAAAGCTTTAATTGTTTTAACTCTTCTTTAGGAAGTTTCATATTTTCTTTGTTATATTTTAACCTCTCTTTAATTATTTTTCTTTGTTCCATTCTTTGAAATATCTTTAATAAAGCTTTCATAAGTTGATTTATATCCTTAGATTCTAAGATTTTCACTAGCTCATCTGTAACTTCTTTTTTGTTTTCCTCTAAGTCATTTTTTAATTCTTTTTCTTTATTTTTTAAATTCTTAAGTTCTTTTTCTAAGTCCTCTTCGCTTTTATTTTTAACTTCTTCTTTTATGAGTTGTTCTTTGTTGTTTTGATTTTGTTGCTTGTTTTCATTTCTGTTTTTTAACTCTTCTTCTATTATCTTTTGTTGTTCTGCGTTTTCTTTTAATTCTTTATTAATCTCTTCTTCGTAAGCACAAAACCTTTCTACCTTGTCCCAAGCATTAGATTTATAAAAATCAGTATTTTCTATATCTTTGATGTTTTGCTCTTCTATAAATTCTTGATGATTAGCAGAACCAAAGGTAAAATCTTTTTCCTTTTCCTCACATTCTTTTACTATTTTTTCATATTCTTTTTGGATTGCTTTTTCATCTTCTAAATCTTCCTTACTTTCATTATCACTCATAATGCTTTTTTCTTCACCTAAATCATTATCTATTCTTAAAAATTCTTTTTCCTCATCAAAAAAGGTAGCTATTTCTTGGCTTTGCATAAGATTTCCTTTTTATTTATTAAATCTTTGCATTTTATAAGAAAAGTTTTTTTAAGTCAAAAAATTGGGTATATTTTTTAAAAAATTAGTAGCTATTTAATTTTTTTTTTGGGTATAATTTCAAGATATTAAACTTAAACTTTGCTTATGAAAAAGTTACTATAAGCAACAAAACAAAACACGCCACGTAAAGAATATATCAAAGCATATCAACACAAAGAGGATAGAGATTTATACTATATCGTAATTACAGAGGATAAGGATAAAATAAATGTAACAGCATTTCCAACGACACAGGTCAATAAAATAGTAAGCGATATTGCAAAAAGTATGAAAGTGAGCGGAGGCTCTTTGGGGGATACAACAAACCGCCAAGCCGACAAAAGTCCAAGCCCCAAACTTGCAAGATAAATATAGCACAAATACAGCCAATATGTCAAAAAAGGAGTAAAAATGATAGGAAACACACTTTTAAACACAAGCGGATATGAAGTAGATACGGTGGGGGGGGCTTTAGGTATTTTGAAAATTTAGTTGAGAAAAATGATTATATTTTACACAGTGAAACTTGCCCTTATTTACCAAATGAACAAGAGATACTTTTTGAGTTTGAAATCTTTAGCACGGGCAATTATTCTAACCTTTTCAAAAGAGATTATGTAAGGCTTTCTTTAGGCATAGTATCAAGAAGGCAAAATATGCAAATTATTTACTCATCTGATCCACATATTAGTTTACAGGGTTGGCTTACTTTGCCTTTTTACACAAACATGGTTTTAAAAAATCATTACTTAGGCAAATATCAAGTGCTTTTTACTATCCCAAAAGGTGAGCAAGTTTATATTGACGGCATTTGTTATCATGGCGGGGTGATAGCAACAGGAGTTTTTAGAGGGAATTTTAAATTTTATTTTTAGTAAAAGAAACACCAAGCATTTAAGCCCTTTCATAGCTTAAAAAAGATATAAGACATAGATGTTTAAGCACTACTAGAGGCTATCTTTTACCCTTTTTTCTTTTTTTTGTAAGAATGCCTTTAAAAAAAGGCAAATGATGTTTAAAGAGTTAGAAAATTTAAATCAGCCAAAGTTTTATAAACAAGCACCCTTGCCATTTATGGGGCAAAAAAAGAATTTTTTAGAATTATTTAGAAAAACTTTAGCACAAAAAGAAGTTACTAGAAGCAAAAAATCTGGCAGAGCCTGTCCTGCAATTCTCGCATGTAAATTCTAAATGAAAACACCCTCAAGGTGGTGGCAGGTGTCTCCAATCCTGCTTTCAGCTTTTAGAGATTCTAGCAAAAACAAAGTTAAAAAGCAATGATAGTTTTATTGACACGGATATTTTTAATTGTTATAATGGGATTTTTTTCTAGAAAGATTTAAATGAAAGCAAAAATAATAGAGATTAATAATAATCGTTTAAAATATCTTTTATCCCTTTTTAGTATTAGCAAAGGAGAATTGCTAAATTTAAAACAAAATTTAAAAAGCATTATAAAGGGGCATAAAAAATGAGTAATGCAGATCTTATCTCTATGATGAGCACCTATTTAACCTATACTAGCATAATTATCGCTGCGATCACCCTTATTCTTGCTGCTATGACAATATGGATTACTATTCGTTTTAATAGAGACGGAAAAAAGCTTATCCAAGAAAGTGCAAATAACTTTTTAGATAAAATATCA
>CASFHJ010000132.1 GCA_949294425.1 uncultured Campylobacter sp. | reverse complement strand
ATGGAAAGATCTTTTGTAAAAGAGCTTGACTTTAGATAGGAGATGTAAGAGTATTCTAAATTAGGCTTTAAGGATATGTTTGAGTTATAAAACCACTCATAACCTCCTTTTATGCTTATATTGTATCCATTTGCGCTCTTATCAGATTCTAAGTCATTAATAAGACTATCAGAGCTAATACTTCCTAAAGAGTAACCAAAAGAAGCACCGACAAAATACCCATCTTGCTTAGCTAAAGCTAGAACGCAGGTAAAACTTAAAAGAAAAATACCTTTTTTAAACATATTAAATCCTTTCTTAAATATTTAAATTTATTTTATTAAAAATTTGACTCAGTGGAGTTGTTTTCACTGCTATTATTATCTAAATTTCTTATTATAAGCGTTAATTCAGAAGCCTTTTGTGCTTGCATCTTAGAAAGCACTCCTGAAATTTTTCTAGGCTCTAAAGATAATAATATCTTTGTAGCACTTTCACTATCCATTTGACTTAAGACATCAGCTACAGCACTTTCTTTCATAGCAGAGTAAATTTCTTTTATCCTTCCATCAGTCTTACTTTCTATAGCCTTTAAATTTTCCTCACTCTGTCTTAGGATCTTTTCGTTTTCAGCCTTTAAGCTTTCTATTTTTTGCATGGTAGCATTTAGCTCGGCTTCTTTTTTTTCAAGAGCTTGCATTTTTTCCTTTTGCAAGGCTTCAAAGGAAGCTTTATAAGCTTCAAGCGCCTGTTTAGCCTCATCATACTCTCTGGTTTTTATTTCAAGCTCTTGTCTTTTATTTTCAAAAAGCAACTCTTCATTTGCAAAGATAAAGGTGCAAAAAGATAAAAGAAAAAGAAGTTTTTTCATGCCTTTTTTTCCCCATAAAAATATCTGCTAATAGCTATCTCGTCCATAAATCTTTCCTCTTCTTTTTTAAGCATTTGTGTAAGCTTTTTAAGCTCTTCATTTTGAAGATATCTTATCTTTTCATACTCTAAATTTGCCTTTTTATAAAGCATTTCATAGTGCGCAAGTTCTTTATGACTAAGTTCTAATTTTTCCTTCTTAGCTTCCTTAAAAGCCCTAGCCCTAGATACTATCTCAAGCCCCTGTCTTAAAAGACTAGCAGAGCCTGAATTTGGCAATCTTAGCTCCTCATACTGCCTAAGAGCAAGTTCAAATTCAAGCTCATTTTCTCTAAGCCTAGCCCTAGCCTTGCTTAAATTTGACTCTGCCCTATCTAAGTCTTGCTTTTTTATCTTTAAAACAGAGCTGTATTTGCTTTTCACAGAATTATAGTATCCTCTCTTTGTGGTGATGTGGATATGTATTTTATCCTTGTCTTGCTAAGCTCTTCTATACGGGCGATGTATTTTTTAGCATTATTTGGCAGATCCTTAAAAGATCTTAACCCAGCACAGCTATCCCAGCCCTCAAACTCCTCATATATAGGCTTTACAGCCTCTAAATCACTAGGCACAAAATCTATCTCCTTGCCCTCATACTCATAAGCTCTACAAATTTTAACAGAGCTAAAGCCATCAAGAACATCAAGCTTCATCAAAGCAAGTTCATCAAGTCCATTTAATCTAGCAGCATAAGCAAGTGCCACAGCGTCAAAATGCCCACATCTTCTAGCTCTACCAGTGCTTGTGCCAACCTCATTTCCTATCCTAGCTATTTTTTCACCATACTCACTCTTATCCTCACTAGGAAAGGCTCCATTGCCAACCCTTGTAGCATAAGCCTTTGTTATGCCTATAACCTTGCCAATATCTTTATAATTTAAACCAAGTCCATTTAAGGCTCCGCAAGTAGTAGTGCTAGAGCTAGTTACAAAGGGATAAGTTCCATGATCTATATCTAGCATGGAGCCTTGCGCTCCTTCTATTAAGATCTTTTTATCCTCTTTTAAAGCCTCATAAAGCATGGAATTTGTATCTCTTATGAATGGTTTGAAAAAATCGCTATAAGCCTTAAGTTCTTTTAAAAGCTCTTTTTCATCTGGTCTTTTTATATCAAAAGCCTTAAATACGTCCTCATACATAAAAAAATCGCTCATTATATCAGCACAAAGTTTTTCTGGCTTTAATAACTCAAAAATCCTATGACCCGTGCGTAAGATCTTATCAGCATAGCAAGGTCCTATACCCCTGCCTGTAGTGCCTATAGCATTTTTACCCCTCATTTTTTCTCTAGCTATATCCATTAAACTATGATGTTTTAAATTTAAATGTGCCTTTTGGCTTATAAAGAGTCTATTTTCTAAGTTCTGAAATGCTTGCATCTCATTTTTTAAAGCCTCTAAAGAAACTACAACCCCATCGCCTATTATATTTACGCATTTTTCATGTAAAATTCCAGATGGGATTAAATGAAGTGCATATCTTTTTGAGCCGGTGTATATAGTATGTCCTGCATTGTGTCCGCCTGCACTTCTACAAACAAAGTCATAATCCTTGCAAAGCCTATCTACTATCTTACCCTTGCCCTCATCTCCCCACTGAACACCTATTATAATGTCAGCAGCCATTTACTCTCCTAGTTTTTCTTCTATAAGACCCTGCTTAGGATATACAAAGATACTTTCTCTAAGCACTGAAATGTTTTGTTTATCATCATTTGCATAAGCCTTTATGATTATAGGTAAGACAGTATCTTTTGTATCATCATTTGCTAATGCAGTATTTGTTTTTAAAACTACTATTTGTTTTATTTGCTCTCCCGGTTTTAAGACAAAGGCTTTCTTGGGTCTTAAGATCTCTAGGCTTTGACCGCTGGATTTTATATTTGCTTCAAAATAATACTCATGAGGCTTATTATCTGTATTTTGAAATAAAAATATATAAGAATTTACTATCTCCAAGCTAGAATCTGCCTTTTTATTTATACTATAAAGCTCCGTGCTTCTATTTATATTTAAAAGCATGTTTTCCTTTTTTGTACTCATTAATAAAAGAGCTGCTAAAACTATAAGCAAAACAAGCAAATAAGCAATGGTTCTAAATCTAAAATACTGAACCTTTTTGCCTGTATTTATAGACTGGGAACTAGTCCATTGTATAAGGCTTGGGCGGTTTAGTTTGCCTTGAACTATGGAACAAGCATCAGCACATTCTAAGCAGTTTATACAATCAAGCTGCATTCCCTGCCTTATATCTATATGAGTAGGACAAATGCTTACACAGGCTTCACAGCCTATGCACTCTCCTTGAGGAGGCTTTTTATGAAGCTTTGTCTTGCCATCAAAGATACGTCCACCCCTATTTTCATCATAAACAACTTGCACCGTATCATGATCAAACATAACAGATTGTATCCTAGCATAAGGACAGACATAAACACAAAATTTTTCTTGTATATATACGACATCAATTGTCAAAAACAAAGAGGCACAAAATAAAATTCCAAGCAAAAGCAAGTGTTCACCCGGATCTGTAAGATATAAAAAGAAATCCTCAGGTGGCACAAAATACCAAAGTAAATTACTAGTAGCTAGTAAGGATAATGCGTAAAAAAGCAAAACGGCAAGTATTTTTTTGGCAAAATTTCCGGGATATTCTTTTTGCTTATCTCTTATATTCTTACGAATTTTTAAAAGCTTTGTTTGTATGAAATCTCTATAAATAACTCTAAATATGGTCTGAGGACAAGCCCAAGCACACCAAATTCTACCAGCTAAGGTAGTAACAAAAAATATAGTCAAAAAAAGTCCTATAAGCACAAAGGGCATTAAAAAAAGCTCTTGGGTGCTAAAGGATACAAAAAGTAAATCAAGTTTTTTATGATCAAAACTAAGCAAAAAGAAGTGGTTTCCATTTATACGCACAAAGGGTAGTACTAAGGCTAGGATAGCTATTATAAAATAAACTATATATCTTTGCTTTGTGTAATTTGTAATCCTTGCTTGCATGGTATTTGTCTGCATATTTTCTCCTCTGCTATACTTGCGTGGATTATAACAAAATTTAGATTAATTACAATTTTTTTAGAATAAATATAAAAATTTTGCTATAATCCTAATTTTTAAAATTTATAAGTAAATAGAAAGGTGGTGAGGTTTAATGCCCGGTATAAAAGTTCATCCAAATGAATCATTTGACGAAGCTTACAGAAAATTTAAAAAGCAAGTTGATAGAAACTTGGTTGTTACCGAGGTTAGGTCTAGAAGATTTTTTGAGCCAATGACTGAGATTAGAAAGAAACAAAAAATTTCAGCTCGTAAAAAAATGCTTAAAAGACTTTACATGCTAAGAAGGTATGAGTCAAGACTCTAAAATAAGGTGCTATTTTGGATTAAAGCAAAGTTAAAAGGCATTTACAGGCCAGATATTATTTAAATTAAATTTAAAAAGGGTTTTTTTAATGAAAAAAATTTTATTACTAGCTTCTATGGCTACAGCTTCTGTTTTATTTACAGCTTGTGCTACTGCTGCTTCTACGGTAACTGGTTTTATTTACAACGGCAGCTCATACCCAGTAGCTGTTGGTTCTGCAACAGGTTCAAAAGAAGGAAGAGCTACTTGCACTAGTATTTTAGGTTGGGTAGCTTATGGTGATTGCACTATAAATGCAGCTGCAAATAATGGCGGTATAAACCAAGTAAAATCAGTTGATACTCAAGTAAAATCAATACTTGGCATATACGCAACATCAACTACCATAGTAAGAGGTAACTAATTTTTGGGCTTTTATAGCCCAAAGCTTGATTTTAGGCTTTTAAAATTTACAATTTTATCCGTAAAATCTTCACTTCTTTCTCATTTTTCTTATAGCTTAACAATTTTAGTTTATTAATCTTTGCTAGAATTTGCAAAAAGTTCACAGGATCTGCTATGAAACATGTAAAAAAAATACTACATCTAAGTATGCTTGGTGGTTTGGTAGCCGTGAGTGCTGGTGCCTTAACAGCTTGCGATAATTCTCAAAATCAGCTTACTAGCCAAGGCACACAAAACACGCAAGGTCAAGGTGCCTTTGTCATCATACAAGAAACAGCTCCGGGTCAATACAAGATAAAAGAACAATTCCCAAGTGCTGAAACAAGAGTTGTCTTGCAACAAATCGATGGCACTGAAAGGGTTTTAACAAAAGAGGAAATGGACGCTCTCATAAAAGAAGAGGCTGCAAAGATAGATAATGGAACCTCAAATCTTACAAAGGATAATGCTAGTATGAGTAGCGGTGGGCTTTCTTTAGGTGAAACCTTACTTGCAAGTGCAGCTGGTGCCATACTTGGTAGCTGGATAGGCTCAAAGCTTTTTAATAACCAAAATTTTGCAAACCAACAAAGAGGAGCCTTTTCAAACCAAAGTGCTTATCAAAGAAGTGTAAATAGTTTTAATAATCGCGGTACAGGCTCTTCAAGTGTTGGCTCTCGTTCAGGTTTCTTTGGTTCAAATAGCGGTGCTGCTACTGGCACACAAAGTTACGGATCTTAAAGATGAATTTTACTAAGGTAAAGGCTCTTAGCAAAGAGTATTTAGAAAGCATGGGCTTTTCTTGGCATACGGATAGGGACGGGTCAAACTACCTAGATGATGAGCTTATTTGCATAAGTGAAAAAGAGGCAAATGCCTTTTATGAGGCTTCAAATGAGCTTTATGATATGTTTGTAGCAGCGGCACAGAAGGTTATTGATGAGGATCGTTTTGCTGAACTTGACATACCTTTTAATCTTATAGATGCTATAAAGATGAGCTGGGAAAATGATGTGCATTGGCATCTTTACTCAAGGTTTGATCTTGCTGGGGGACTTGATGAAAAGCCTATAAAGCTGCTTGAATTTAACGCAGATACCCCAACTTCACTTTTTGAAACAGCTATACTTCAGTGGGCTTTGCTAAAACAAAATAATATGAATGAAAGTTTGCAATTTAACAATCTCTACGAAGCTTTGATACATAATTTTAAAAGACTAATAACGCTTAGCGATGATATTTCAGGCTTTGATAAATACTATGATGGTTGGAAAATACTTTTTTCTAGCATAAAAGGGAGCACTGAGGACGAGCTTACCACTAGACTACTTGAACACATAGCCAAAGAATCAGGCTTTAATGCAAATTTTGCTTTCATAGATGAGATTGAATTTAGCACCGATGGAGTATTTTACGCTGGAGAAAACTATGAGTATTTATTTAAGCTCATACCTTGGGAAAATATAGCCGTAGAAGAGGGCGAGTTAGCCATGCTCTTAACACAGATTATAAAAAACCAAAAGGCAATCATCTTAAATCCAGCCTACACCCTACTCTTTCAAAGCAAGGGAATTTTAAAAATTTTATGGGAGCTTTACCCAAATCACCCCCTACTTTTAGAAACAAGTGATAAGCCTTTAAAGGGTAAAAAATGTGTTAAAAAGCCTATGTTTGGTAGAGAAGGAGCTAATGTAAGTATCTTAGATGAAAATGCTAATGTGATAGAGAAAAATGAGGGAGAGTATGCTAATTCTAAATTTATATATCAAGAATTCACAGAGCTAAATTCAAAGGATAAAAATTACTATCAAGCCGGAGTATTTTTTGCCTACGAGGCTTGCGGACTTGGCTTTAGAAAGGGATCTAGGATAATTGATAATTTTGCTAAATTTGTAGCACATCACATAAAGGAGTGAGGGTGAAGATAGTCTGCTTAGACGCCGCTACTTTAGGCTCTTATGATCTGTCTATTTTTAAGGACTTTGGAGACTTCATAAGCTATGATTTGACAAAAAAAGACGAGCGTATACAAAGATTAAAAGAGGCTGATGTTGTGATAACAAATAAGGTTATCATAGATAAGGAGGTAATGGATAATACTCCCATAAAGCTTATACTAGAAACAGCAACAGGTGTAAACAATATAGATATAAAATATGCACAACAAAAAGGCATCATAGTAAAAAATGCGGCAAATTATTCTACAAAAAGCGTAGTGCAGCATAGCTTTGCACTTATATTTTCTTTTTTAAATCAAATTCCATTTTATGATAAATGGAGCAAGGAAGGAAGATGGTGCGAGAGTGAAATTTTTACTGATTATAGTAGAATTTTATACAATATAAGCGATAAAACACATGGGATAATAGGGCTTGGAACCATAGGCAAAGAGGTAGCTAAAATTTCTACTGCCTTTGGAGCTAGAATTTTATACTACTCAAGCTCAGGGCAAAATAATAATAAAGAATACAAAAGAGTAGAGCTTGATGAGCTTTTAAAAAGCTCTGATATTATAAGCATACATGCACCGCTAAATGAAAAAACAAAAAATTTACTCACAAAAAAGGAGCTATCCTTGATGAAAGACGGCTCTATTTTGATAAATGTTGGCAGGGGTGGCATAATAAATGAGCTTGATTTAGCACAGATCCTAGATGAAAAAGATATAAGAGCTGGGCTTGATGTGCTTGAAACAGAACCTATGTTAAAGGATCATCCGCTTTTAAAGATAAAAAATAAGGAAAGACTAATAATCACCCCTCACCTAGCGTGGGCATCTCATGAGTCTATACAAAGGCTAATGAAGATAGTATATAACAATCTAAAAGAATGGATACAAGATGGCAAGTGAACATAGTTTTGATATAAGTGCTAGTGTAGATAAGCAGGAGCTTAAAAATGCCTTAGAACAAGCAAAAAAAGAGCTTGAAAATAGGTATGATTTAAAGGGTGTTAAGTGCGAATTTGATTTTAATGAAAAAGAAAGCATATTTACTCTTTCAAGTTCAAGTGAGGCAAAACTTGAGGTCTTAAAAGATATATTAGTCTCAAAACTCATAAAAAGATCCATAAATGCAAATAGCATAAAAGAGCTTTCAAGGCAAAGTGCAGCTTTATTTAAGCTAAATTTAAAGGTAAATGATAGCATAGATACAGAGAGTGCAAAAAAGATAAATAAGGCTATAAAAGATAGCAAATTAAAGGTAAGTTCTCAAATAAGAGGAGAGGAAATAAGAGTAAGCGCAAAACAAATAGATGACTTACAAGCTGTTATGAGACTGGTAAAAGAGCTAAATTTAGAACTTTCTTTGAGTTTTAAAAATTTAAAGTAAGCCTTGTGAAAAAAATTTTAATCCTTGCATTACTTTTTTTTCTAAGTGCTTGTGCTGTAAAAAAAGATAGCTTTAAGCAGAGTAAATCCATATACTTAACAGCAAAATTTGCAAATGGCTTTAGGCTAAGTGAGGCAGGTTTTTTATATGAAAATGAGAGATACAAAATACTTGAGCTTTATAAGCTTGGACAAGGTATCTTTAAGCTAAATCTTGCAAGGCAAATTTGTGTAAATGAGCTTTGTTATAGCAAGGAAAATTTCAATAAAACCTTTTTTAAGATGAGTCATTATGAGGATTTCTTGCAAGATATTTTAGATAAAAAGCCCATATATAAGGCTTTAAATTTAAAAAAAACAAGCTGTGGTTTCACTCAAAAAATAAAAAATTTAAATTATGAGCTTTGTGGCAGCACTCTTACTTATGTGGATAAGGAAAATAATATTTTACTTAGGATAAATGGACTTTAAATATGCTTGATTTAAAAGAATTTGTAAATGCAAGAGAGATAAAGAAAACAAAGATTTTTACAAGTTTAGCCTGTTCTTACGAGCAAGGCTTGATACTAAAAGAACTTTGCAAAAATATGCTAAATGGCTTTTCTAGCACAAATACCCTAAGTCTTTTGACAAAGATTTTTAAAAAGGAAAAATACGAGTATTTAAAACACTTAAAAGATGTTAAATACTTGCTTGATTTAGGTTTTATCTGTCTAACTCATAGTTTTAGCGGGGATTTAAAAAAAGAAAAGACAAATTTATTATCTCTTTTAAGCTCTGATCTAAGTCTTAGCGATACATTTTTATCCTTTTTAGAAGGAAATTCTAAGTTAAATTTAGAAAATAAAGAGGCTTATGTTGATTATCTTGAGTATTTAAAAGATGAATTTATGAGAGTAGAGCTTTATAAAAGACTCTATCTTAACTCCTCTTTAAAACTAAAAAATGAGATTTTAAACTATGAAAAACACATAAAAACAAGGCTTAAAAAAAGTAAATTTAAAAATGTATTGGGAGAAATTTTTAAAGAATACAATCTAAATAAAAAAGAGGAATTAATATTTATAGCTCTTTTAAAAGAAGAATACAGCTTAGATAGTGAAAATTCAAATGCCAGAGATATAAATTCCTTGCTTTATATAATAAGTGAAAATGAGTATGAAAAACTTGAAAACAAGGCTCTTTTAGCCGAAAACTCAAGGCTTTTAGAAAATAACTTAATAGACTACGATGAGTATTTAAGTGCCTTTGGAACCTTTAGCAAAAGTTTTTACATAAGTGATGAGCTTTTGCAAAGAATAATCAACTCAAAAGAAAGGAAAAAAGGAGAAAGGCTAGAGCTTCAAAGCATAGTAAAAGAGCAAGATATTTTCGAGCTTGTAGAACCAAATGAGGATATTAATGATGTAATAATGCCAAATGCCACCAAAGATATACTTCAAAACATACTAAAACAACAAGATAAAAAGGTTATACAAAGGCTTTCAAGCTGGGGTATAAAGCATAGCGATGATATAGAGGCAAAACTCATTTTTTATGGACCTGCTGGGGTTGGGAAAACAATGTCTGCTCTTGCTATGGCAAAGTCTATGAAAAAATTTGTCTTAAGCTTTGACTGCTCCAAGATTTTAAGCAAATGGGTTGGAGAAAGTGAGCAAAATGTAAGAAAGATCTTTGATACCTATAAAAAAATTTCCTCCTCTTGCAAACAAACTCCAGTCCTTCTTTTAAACGAGGCTGACCAGTTTTTAAGTACTAGGATAGAGGGAAGCTCAACTTCTGATAAGATGCATAATCAAATGCAAAATATTTTCTTAGAACAGATAGAAAAATTCAAAGGCGTTTTAATAGCTACTACAAATTTCTTAGAAAGCCTAGATACAGCCTTTTCACGCAGGTTTGATTATAAGATAGAATTTAAGAAACCAAGCTATGAGGAAAGATTAAAAATTTTCAAAAAAGCCATGCCAAAAAATGCTCCCTTTGAAAAAGATTTTAAGCTAGAAAGCTTGGCTGAGTATGAGTTAAGCGGTGCTCAAATAATAATGATAATAAAAAATGCCGCCCTAAAAGCAGCCGTATCAAAAGATGGAATTTTCACAAAGGCTTACTTCATAGAAAGTATAGAAAAAGAATTAAACTCAAGCTTTGATAAAAATAAAATAGTAGGCTGTAAAAAGCTTT
>CASFHJ010000131.1 GCA_949294425.1 uncultured Campylobacter sp. | reverse complement strand
TAAAACCTTCCTGCCATCCTCTCTTAGCTCTTGTTCTAGCGGATCTTTTTCAAGGCTTTGCTCCGGTAAAACAGCTTCTGTTTTATCCTCTAAGCCTTGCTCTTGCTTTTCCCCAGCTAAAGTCTCGTCGCTTTCTTGCTCTATCTTTTCAGGCTCTTTTGTTTCCTCACTTTGCCCCGGTAAAGTTTCCTCAGGCAAAGCCTCGCCTAAGCTTTCCTCTTTGTCTTGTTCTAAACTCTCGCTACCTGTGCTATCATCAGGCAAGGCTTCTTGTGTGCTTTCCTGTGGCAAAAGCTCTTCTACTTTTTCCTCAGCTAAGCTCTCCTCAGGCAAGGTCTCCTCGCTTTGTATGCCGTAAAAGGCATTAGTAAAGCTTTTTAAGTCCTTTTCATTTTGCACCTTTTCTAGCTCTTTTTCCTTGTCTTCAAGCTCTTTCATGCTTAAAGCTAGATTAGACTTAAAGTCCCTTGCCTTGCCTCTTAGCTCGTAAGCTAAAGCTTCGGCACTCTTGTTTAAGTCTTTGGCTCTTTGCTCTAAAAAAGGCGTCCTTGCAAGATCCTTATGTTGTAAAAAGTCAATGGCCTCTTTTTCTAAGTAAAAGATATTTGCTTCTTCTAGCTTAGAAAGCTGGGCTAAGATATTATTTTTAAGATTTTCTTTTTCCTCTTGTAAAGATAGGCTTTGTGTAGGGCTTTCATTTGAAACTTTTTCTAAACCAAGCTCAGCTAAGCCTTCAGGGCTTAACTTATCTAAAAAATAAGTAGAGCCATCTTTATCTGTATAAACATTAGAATTTATAAGCTCTTTGCTAGATTTTATCTTATACATTTTTAGCCTTTTTCTTTTTATTTTTGCAAAAAGCTAAAATTTTTAAAAGGGTTAAGATTTTTCTTTTGAGATTTTACAAGTAAAAATAAAGTATAATTGTATCGATGTTTAAGGACTACTAGAGGCTTTAAGCTTTTAGGAGGTCAAAGATGATAGAACTTATCGCTTTTATGATAGTTTTACTCGTCTTGGTTTTAGCCTTAAAAAGCTAAAACAAGACTAAAGTTAAAAAATCTAATTAGAATTTTATTACTGCCCTGCTTAGTCTAAACTTAACATTGCAAATTTCTTAAAGCCTCTTTGCAGGGTAGAGGCTTAAAGCTCACCTCAAGTCTATGCCCTCTTTTTGCATGGATTTATTTTTGTTATCCTTGCTTACATCGTGAGCTAAAAGCCCTTGTGCCGTGTATTTACCTGCCTTTGCCTTAAGCTCGTCAATTTGTGCTTTTTCCTTTTCAAGTGCTAGTTTCATTTGCATTCGTGCTAACTCCGCCTCAGTGCTATTTTGCTGGGCCTTTAGCTGGGCTTCATTTCTAGCCTTTATGATAGCTTCTACGTCCGCACTTATAGGGCTATCGCTATCACGTAATATTAAAGGTAAAAGCTCACGTATTAGGCTAGGATCAGTATTAGCGATAGTTTTTATCATCTCAGACCAATACATAAACCTCTCCTCGCTTCCGTGCATCTTAAGCTGGGTTTTATACTCTAAGTCAAAGGCACCGATTTTTATTTTATTATCAGCATTTGAATTTATCTCAAAATACCTCACGCCTTTTTCTTCATCAACTATCTTAAAAATTTGTTGCTTTGTGAAGTAGTGTTGCATTAAATCCATAGCCTTTTTAAATATAAGCTTATCCATTTCATCGCTTCTACTTAAAAAGTCCTGAAGTCCCATTAGCCCAGCTTCTCTTCTGTGTGCTATTGCCTCTCCACTTGCCCTATTATTTGCTATGCCTAAAAACTCATCATTTAGTCCTGAAAGTATCTTAGCAAGTTGCCTTTTTTCATTAGCCTTTTGTGAAAGAGCTTGTATATCTGCGTGGTGCTTTACAAATTGTATCTTATTTCCAGCTAAGGCATTTGGTGCTACTCTAACCACAGAGTTATCAAGAGAAATGCTTTCTATAAACTCATCAGCATCATTAACCGCATCGCTTTCAAATAAAGCTTTAAAAGAGCCTAGCATATTTCCCATCTTATTTTCAGCAAAATTTATATAATCTTGCATAGGCTTAATATCCCTAAATATCCCATACCATAGCCCCTTATCATCTACTTGATACTTTGCTATTACAAAGGGATGTTTTTTGTTTTTTAAGGGTGAAAGTTCATAAGCTAAAATGCCATTATCTTGCCAGATATATCTATTCCAACTATCATTTTCTTTTATCCAAGTTTCGTGAAGCAAAACTCTTTTATCTATGTTTTTGCTAGAGCTTAAAGGGATAAGCTCTTTCTTCTTAAAGATCTTTTTAGCTTCTTCATAGTCTAAATTTAGCCTTTTGTGAAAGCGTCTTGCGTCATTTGCGTTTAAGTCTTTGCTGTATTTATCAATTAAAAAGCTATTTGTAGCTATATTTTTAAGGCTTATAAATCTATTTTTTTCTTCATCTTCTTCTACCCAAAGCTCACAAATACAAAGCCCAAAGATAAGCTCTTTATCCTTTTTCATTATCTCTTTATTATAAAAATCACTATGTGAAAAAACCTTTATTAAATCATTTAGCAAGTTTGCTAAAGCCTCATCTTGCCTTTGTTTTGGGCTTACTTTTATCTCATTTATGCTTTGGGCTTTATAGCCTAGTATTTTATTTACTATCATCTTAAAGATGTTTTCAATTACTGGGCTTTGACCTCTGCTTGTAATTATAGCTAGAGTGCGAGAGTCAAGCTGTTCCCCGTGATAATACCTTAAAGCCTCTTTGTATTCTTTTAAAGCTAGTGAGTTATACTCTAAATCAGCCTTAAACATATCCTTTAAAAGATCTATACTTAGCATTATCTTAAAGCCTTAGGCAAAGTAAGAAAGCCTCCATACCTAAACCTATATTTACTCTGCTGTTCTTTGTGAGGAAGTCCATGAAAATTTCCTAAAAATTGCGAGGCTAAAGCTGTGTCT
>CASFHJ010000130.1 GCA_949294425.1 uncultured Campylobacter sp. | reverse complement strand
TTTTATCAACAAGTGCACCATTTTTATAATGACTTTCATACCTATAACGCATAAAGCCCTCAAATTCAACGCCTTTAATAACATTTTCAAGGCTAAATTCACTAGCAAAAGAGCTAGAAACTAAGGCTGAAGTAAATAAAGAAAAGCTAAGTGTTTTCTTTAGCATTTTAAAAACTCCTTGTATTTTTTATATAGACGATGAAATGATTATAAATTTGAAAAACAAAATGGAAACACACGAATTTGTAAGATTTTTTTGTTAGAATAAGGCTTTTATTTTCTAAAAAGGACGTATATGGCTACTTATTCTATGGGTGATTTAAAAAAAGGCTTAAAAATAGAAATAGATGGAATTCCATTTAAGATAGTTGAGTATCAACACGTAAAGCCGGGCAAGGGACCTGCATTTGTTAGAATAAAAATAAAATCTTTCATAGATGGTAAGGTTTTAGAAAAGACCTTTCATGCTGGAGATAAGTGCGAGGCTCCAAATTTAGAAGAAAAAAAGATGCAATACCTATATGATGAGGGTGAGTTCTGTCAGTTTATGGATAATGAAACATACGAGCAAGTAAGCATAGCAGTAAAAGAGGTTGGAGAAGCTAAAAAATGGATCTTAGATGGTATGAATGTATCCGTTCTTTTTCATAATGGCAAGGCTATAGATGTGGAAGTTCCTCAGGTTGTGGAGCTTAAAATAATACAAACCACTCCAAATTTCAAAGGTGATACACAGGGATCAAATAAAAAACCAGCAACCCTTGAAACTGGTGCTGTGGTGCAAATTCCCTTTCATGTCTTAGAGGGAGAAGTTATAAAAGTAGATACCACAAAGGGAGAATACATAGAAAGAGTAAGTAAATAAATGGAAAAAAAACTTAAAATGAAAAGAAAGATTATAAGCTTATGTGGTTTTTTAAGTGCCTTGTTGTTTTGTTTTGTAATAACTCAAAACGGCTATGCTAGAGAGCAACTTAACGAAGAGCAAATCAAAAAAAGACTACAAGCCTTTGAAAAATACAATAAAACTCTATCGATAATAGAACAATATTACGTAGATGATGAAAATTTAAGTGATTTAATAGATAAATCCATATCAGGTCTTCTTTCAAATTTAGACGCTCACTCAGCCTTTTTAAACGAAAAAGACTATGCTGATATGAAAATTCAAACAAAGGGAGAATTTGGCGGACTTGGTATAACAGTTGGTATGAAAGACAATGCCCTAACAGTTATAGCACCAATAGAAGGAACTCCAGCTGACAAAGCTGGTATAAAAGCTGGAGATATAATCATAAAAATAGATAATCAAGCAACCATAGATATGAAGCTAGATGAAGCAGTTAGCAAGATGAGGGGAAAAGAAGGAACAGCTATAAACATAAGCATTTTAAGAAAAGGTGCCTCAAAACCTCTAGAATTTAAGATAATAAGAGATATTATAAAGATAGAAAGCGTGTATGCTAAACTAGTAGAAAATGATGATATTTTGTATTTAAGGGTTACTAGCTTTGATCAAAATGTAGTGGATATGGCTAGTAAATACATAAAGCAATACCCAAAGGTAAAAGGCATAGTGCTTGATCTCAGAAATAACCCGGGAGGCTTACTAAATCAAGCCATAGGGCTTACAAATCTCTTTGTAAGTGATGGAGTGATAGTGTCTCAAAAAGGACGCATACAGGGTGAAAATGTGGAATTTAAAGCCAGTGCTAATAAAAAAATAACAGATGCTGCCCTTGTTGTGCTTGTAAACGGAGGAAGTGCTAGTGCTAGTGAGATAGTAAGTGGAGCCTTGCAAGATTTAAAAAGAGCCATAGTTCTTGGGGAAAATACCTTTGGAAAGGGTAGCGTTCAAAGCGTTATACCTATAACAGAGGATAAAGAAGCTTTAAAGCTTACCATAGCTAGGTATTATCTCCCAAGCGGCAGAACCATACAAGCAGTTGGAGTAAAACCTGATATAGAGGTGCCAGCTGGTAAGATAACGGTGCAAGATGAGGGCTTTGGAATAAAAGAAAGCGATTTAAATAGGCATTTACAAGCTGAAAATGAAGATAAAACAAAAGAAAAAAAACAACCTAAGGATAAAAATACCATAAGCAAAGAGGAAATAAATAACGACGCTCAGCTAAAATCTGCCATAGACACTGTAAAAATACTAAATTTAACTAGGGATTATAAATGAAAGAACTTTTATACGAAGGTAAGGCAAAAAAACTATATAAAACAGAAAAAGAAAATGTTTTACTTAGTGAATTTAAAGATGATTTAACAGCATTTAATGCTGAAAAAAAAGGTAGCGAAAAAGGAAAAGGTGCCTTAAACTGCGAAATAAGCACGAAAATTTTTAACTTACTAGAAAAAAATGGCATAAAAACACATCTCATAGAAAAGATAAGCCAAAATGAACAGCTTGTAAAAAAATGCAAGATAATAGCCATAGAAGTAATAGTAAGAAACGTAGCCACAGGCTCTCTTAGCAAAAGACTTGGCATAAAAGATGGCACTATACTACCCTTTGCCTTGGTGGAATTTTGCTTAAAAGATGATGCCTTAGGAGATCCATTTATAAATGATGAGCACTGCTTACTTTTAAATTTATTAAGTAACAAAGATGAGATAGAAGACATAAAACAAAAAGCAAGAAAGATAAATGAAATTTTGCTTAAGTTTTTTGATGAGAGAAAATTAAGGCTAATTGATTTTAAGATAGAATTTGGCAAAGATGAAAATGGAGAAATTTTATTAGCTGATGAGATAAGCCCTGATAGCTGCCGTTTTTGGGATAAGGATAGTAATGAAAAGCTAGACAAAGACAGATTTAGACAAAATTTAGGTTCTGTAAAACTAGCTTATGAGGAAGTCTTAAGAAGGATAAATGAAAAATGTTAGTTACTATAAATATATTTTTAAAAGATGGGGTTTTAGATCCGCAGGGAAAGGCTATACAAAAGGCTTTGCATTCCTTAAATTTTGATAAGGTTGCAGAGGTAAAGACAGCAAAACAAATCAAGATAAATTTAAATGAAAACGACAAAGATAAAGCCCTAGAACTTGCAAAAGCTATGTGTGAAGAACTTTTAGTAAATAGCGTTATAGAAGATTACGAGATACTTGCATGAAGGTAGCTATTATACAATTTCTTGGCACAAACTGCGAGTATGACACTGCTTACGCCTTTGAAAAACTAGGGGCAAAAACTGAGTTGATCTGGCATGAAAGAGAGGATTTTAAGGCTGATTTGATAGTTTTGCCGGGTGGTTTTTCTTATGGAGACTATCTAAGATCAGGTGCTATTGCTAAATTTGCTCCAGCTATGAAAACCTTGCTAAAACATGCAAAAAATGGCGGATATATACTTGGAATTTGCAATGGTTTTCAAATACTTTTAGAGCTTAAGCTCTTAAAAGGTGCTATGAAACATAATGAAAATTTAAGCTTTATATCAAAGCCTCAAGGCTTAAAAATTGTATCAAATGAGAATGCATTTTTAAAAGCCTTTAAAAAAGATGAGAAAATAACACTTCCCATAGCACACGGAGAGGGAAATTACTACGCTGATGATGAAACTATAAAAATGCTTTATGATAAGGATATGATACTTTTAAAATATCTAAACAATCCAAACGGCTCAAAAGATGATATAGCTGGGATTTGTGATGAGAATAAAAAGATTTTTGGACTTATGCCTCACCCAGAAAGAGCTTGTGAAAAAATACTTGGTAGTGATATTGGGCTTAAGATGCTTGGAGGCTTTTTATGAGAGTGGTGCTCATATTTTTTATCCTTCTTTCTTTTTTATATCCTAATCAACAGCTAAATGAAGTAGAACTTAATCTTTATAAAAACATGAGTGCTAGTGATGAAAGCGAGGCTTATGATGAGGAAGTTAGCACGGAATTTAAATCCTCTTCATCTCTAGCCTTAAGAGTGCTTGAGTATAAGAAAGAGTATTACGTAGGAGAGGTATTTCCTATAATCATATATGCAAGAACAAATGAACTTTCTGATTTTGACTTTGATATAAAGCTTAATAAAAATGAGGACTTAAAATTTTTAAATGAAAATTTAAAATGGCTTAAAAAAGAATCTGAATATGAAGCTACCTTGTGGCTTGAAGCAAAAAGTGCAAATGCGAAACTAGAAAGCATCAAGGTATATCTCACAAGAAATAAAATAGCCTTTAAAGAAAGCACCTTAAACATACAAAATTTAAGCTTTAAAAGAATAAATGCAGATAAATTTTACTCAAATTTAGTAGCCTCAAACCTTGAAATAAAAAGGGTTAAAAGCTCTTATTTTGATGATAAAAACTTAGTTATGATAGTAGCTCTTCAGGCGCAAAACGCAAATTTAAGCGATTTTAATATAACAAATGACACAAGTATAATACAACAAAGAATAGATAATA
>CASFHJ010000129.1 GCA_949294425.1 uncultured Campylobacter sp. | reverse complement strand
CAGCAACAAACAAGACAGTAAGATAAAGCAAGAGATTCTAAAAAGCCTTGAATCAAGTCCTAGTTTGAGAAACAAAAAAGAATTATTACGGGAGTTTTTAGAGCTTTTATCAGGTAGCAAGAGTGAGGATTTTGATTCACTCTTTAAAGCTTTTATAAAAGACAAATACAAAGAACACTTACAAAAGCTTATAGAATCTGAAAACTTACAAAAAGAAAAAGCTAAAGACTTTTTATACAACGCTATCAAAATAGGCGAATTTCAAGAACTTGGCGTAGAGATTAGCGAGGTTTTGCCTAAGATGTCGATTTTTGCAGGAGGTAAGCAAAAAGAAGAAAATGAAGCTAAACGCAAAAATGTTATCGCACAAATGCGAGAATTTTTTGATAGATTCAAAGAATTTGCCTATATTTTAGTGGAGGAAACTAAATGAATAGCATAGAAGAATTACTAAAAACGCATTGTCCTAATGGTGTGGAGTATAAGCCTTTGGGGGAAGTATGTGAAAAGATTTTTGCAGGTGGAACACCCACAACTACTAATGCAAAATTCTATAATGGTGATATACCTTGGTTAAGATCTGGAGAAATAAACTTCAATAAAATATACAAAACAGAGAAAACTATTACTGAATTAGGTTTTGAAAAATCTTCTGCAAAATGGATTAAAGCAAAATCTTGTTTATTGGCAATGACGGGAGCTACCGTTGGTCGCTGTGCTGTTAATGAAATAGACCTTACTGCCAATCAATCTGTTTGTGCCATAGAAGTGAGCGAAAACTTAATTTATAAATTTCTTTATTATTATCTTGCCAATAACTACGTAAAAATCAAAAATAGTGGGCAAGGGGTGCTAACGAGCTTAAATATCTCCAATATTAAACAAATCCAAATCCCAATTCCGCCTCTAATAGTGCAAGAGAAAATAGTAAGCATTCTCGATACCTTCACAGAGCTAGAAGCAGAGCTAGAAGCAGAGCTAGAAGCTAGAAAGAAGCAATACGCCTATTACCGCGAAAAATTACTAAGCTTTGATTACCTAGATTCTATCACGGGGGGCATTAGTTATATGGCTTTGGGTGAGATTGGCACTTTTACTCGTGGTAGTGGTTTGCAAAAAAGTGATTTTAGAGAATCTGGAATCCCTTGCATACATTATGGGCAGATACACACTTACTATGGCACTTTTGCAGAGAAAACAAAAAGTTTTGTGAGCGAATCTCTAGCACAAAAGCTTAAAAAAGTAAGTAAAGGCGATGTTATTATCGTCATTACGAGCGAAGATGTCGAGGGTGTGTGTTCTTGTGTCGCTTGGCTTGGTAACGAGGATATTGTTACAGGCGGACATACTGCTATTTTTAAGCACAATCAGAATCCTAAATTTATCGCCTATTTTTTACAAACCGAATTTTTCCAAACTCAAAAAAGGAAAATAGCACAAGGTGTTAAAGTTATAGAGGTTTCTCCAAAAAAATTAGAAAAAATCCAAATCCCTATTCCACCCCTTGAGATTCAGACAAAAATCGTTACTATTTTAGATAAGTTTGAGGCTTTGAGCCATGACTTAAGCGAGGGAATCCCCGCTGAGATAAGCCTGAGAAAAAAACAATATGAGTATTACAGAGAAAAGCTTTTAAGCTTTTAGAATCTTAAAAAGGATAAAAAATGATAAACACACAACAAAGAGCAGAACTACACAAAGGCATTTGGAAAATCGCTAATGAATTACGCGGTAGCGTAGATGGCTGGGATTTTAAGAGTTATGTTTTGGGATTTTTGTTTTACCGCTTTTTATGCGAGAATCTCAAAAACTATGTGAAGAGTATGGGAGAGGATAATTATGAAAGCTTAGATGATGAGATAGCGAAAAATGGCAAG
>CASFHJ010000128.1 GCA_949294425.1 uncultured Campylobacter sp. | reverse complement strand
AAGATAAATTTGTTGAGGTATATAGCCTATCTTTTGTCTATAATCCTTGCAGTTTGCTTCATTTATTATCTTTGAATCCACTAAAAGCTCTCCTTTATCAGGCTTTAAAAGTGAGCAAAGCAAATCCACAAGTGTGCTTTTACCGCCCCCGCTTTCTCCTACAAGAGCTATTTTTTCGCCCTTTTTAATAACAAAATTTAAATTCTCAAAAAGAAGAGCCTTGTCTTTGTAAGCAAAGCTTATGTTTTTTAATTCTATTTTTTCTTTAAAACTTATTTTTTCATCTTTTAAGCTCTCGTCTTTACTTTGCAAAGCATTATAAATAATATCCAAAGAAGAACGGTAATAAAGCAAGTCGTGATAGCTCGTGATAATGCGATTCGCACTTGGCATAAGCCTATAAAGTGCTAAGACAAACATAGATATCATAGCCAAAGCATTTGATATATCGCTTTTTTCTTGCATTATGAGTAGTATAACTATAAATATCAAAACACAAAAGCCAACAGCTTCTAAAAAAATTCTAGGCATAGCATTTACGCTTTCACTCGTTATATTTGCCTTTGAGAAATCTAGGCTTTGTGAGTCAAAAAGTTTAGTTACATCTTTTTCCTTTGCTCTTAATTTTATAAATTTAAAATTACTTAAATTTGTCTCAACAGTTTCGAAAAAATCTTTCATAGCCCTTTCTCTTTTTACGCCGGCTTTTTTTATCATAGGAGACAGTATTTTTACTAATATAAGAGCATTTACCAGCAAAAATCCACTTAAAAATAGAGTTATTTTATAATCAACAAAAAGCATTAAAAGATATATAAGAAAAACTACAAAAATTTCACTAAGCATAAGCAAAAATGAAGCAAGCATTGTGCTTAAATTATACGCTTCGTGGCTTATAGTTTTAACAAGTTCTGATTTGTTTTGATAAGTAAAATCTTCATAATTTAAAGAAAAATATTTTTTAAAAACCCTAAGTGCAAAAAGGTGGTATCTACCTTTTGAAAATTTAGCTAAAAGATGAAAATAAATTCCATTTAAAACCGCTCTAAAAACGTAAAATACAATCAAAACAAAGCCTAGATATACCACAAATTCATAAGGGCTTAATGAAAAAAAATTAAGCAAAGACATAAGATAAGCATTGCTTGAAAAATAAGAAAAATTGCTAGCCAAAGAGACAAAAGGCATTATAAGGCTTATAGCAAAACTTTCTATAAAGGATACAAATATAGAAAATAAAAGCAAGAAAAATAAAAATCTCTTATCTTGCTTGCTTAACACGAAAAAAAGTTTTTTTAACACTGCTTTTCCCACTTATAAGCACTATTGCAAATCAGTTCTAAATCATCATATTTTGGCTTCCAAGAAGTCTTTTTTCTAATCTTACTTGCATCAGAAATCAAAACGCTAGGATCTCCTGCTCTTCTAGGAGCATTTTCAACCTTAAAATCAACACCACTAACCTTTTTCATCGCGTCTATAACCTCTTTCACGCTGAAACCGTGTCCGTAACCTACATTAAAAACATCACTTTCATTATCTTTTAGGTATTCAAGAGCCGCTAAATGTGCGCTTGAGATATCATCAACATGTATATAATCTCTTATACAAGTGCCATCTCTTGTATCGTAATCATCTCCGAAAATGAAAAGTTTTTCTCTTTTATGTGCCGCACACTCGGCAGCTACCTTAGTAAGCAATGTAGCTTTTGGGTATCTTTGTCCTATGCCGTAAGTATTACAAGCCCCGGCTACATTAAAATATCTTAAAATACAGTGCTTAAAGCTAGGATTTGCCATGCTTGCATCCCTTAAAACCTCTTCACTCATAAGCTTAGACCTTCCATAAGGATTTATAGGTTTTAACTCACTCGTCTCGCTAACTACAGGGTTTTTAGGCTCTCCATAAGTTGCAGCTGTAGATGAAAAAATAAATTTATTTGTGCCATTTTCTAGACAAGTTTGTATTAAATTTGTAGTATTAACTGTGTTATTCATATAGTATTTTAATGGATTTTGCATACTTTCAAAAACCTCTATACTAGCAGCAAAATGCACTACTGCTTCGAATTTTTGCTCTTTAAAAAGCTTTTTAACTCCATCAAAGTCATTTAAATCCATTTTTACAAAGTTAAATTCTCTTAAATTTTGCAAATCATCTATGCTTTTTTGACTACCCTTTGAAAGATTATCTAAAACTACGATTTCATTATCTGTTTCTAAAAATTGCTTTAAGGTGTGAGAGCCTATATAACCAGCTCCTCCCGTGAGTAAAATTTTCATAATCCCTCCTTGTTAAAGCCTGATTTTATCCTATCTTTGCTAATCAACTCTTAAGCACTCATCCTCACAAGCTTTTATAAAAATTTCAGCATAAGCTCTGTGTCTTTTTTGCTTTTTTAGATACTCACTCATAGTAAAAAGGTATTTTTTATAATCTTCCTCACTTAAATTTCCCTTTATAAGCTCGTATTTTAAAAACAGCATATAGGTGTTTAAGGTGTCGCTTTCGCAGTATTCGTGTATCTTTTCAAGC
>CASFHJ010000127.1 GCA_949294425.1 uncultured Campylobacter sp. | reverse complement strand
AGTGCGTTTAAAAGCTCTTTTGCACCCTTAAAAAATGGTCCATAATATTTTATCTTTGGTTTTTTTATAATTTTTCTAGTTATATTAAAGCGTGGAAATTCCTCACTTAAATCTATATAGATATAAGGATAGGTTTTATCGTCTCTTAACAAGATATTATACTTTGGTCTTAGTTGTTTTATTAAGGAATTTTCAAGTATCAAAGCGTCAGCTTCTGAGTTTGTGCTTATGAATTCTAGGTGTTTGCACTGAGCTATCATATTTTGAATTCTTAAAGAATTTTTAGGATTTGCTTGTAAGTTTGGCTTAAAGACAAAATAACTCTTTACTCTCTTTCTTAAGTCCTTCGCCTTTCCTACATAAAGCAAGTGCCCCTTTTCATCAAAATACTGATAAACTCCGGAGCTATTTGGTAAATTTTTAATCTCTTCTTCTAGCATCTTTTATTATCTCTCTAAGTTCCTCAAATTTTTTAAAATGGGTATTATTGCTAAAATTGTTTTTAAAATTTGCCTTGGATAATTCTATAAAATTTATCCTCTTTCTTTCTTCTAAGTCTTTTTGCTCACTTATACTTTGATAATTTTTAGAGAAAATTTTTATATCTTTTATGGAAGCAAAATCGCTATGTGGATACTTTTTTGCGTATAAATTTATACGAAATTTAATATCTTTTTTGCTACTATCATGGTTTAAGCTTTGATAAGCTGATGGGTGCTTTGTGATTATATAAAAGATCTTTTTTGATATAAAGGATCTTTGTATGAGATTTTTTTCTTTTTCACTCATCATTAAATTTATGAAATCTTTGCAAAAAAGATGGTTTTTAAGGGGCGCAAAATGAGGCATAGAGGCAAGTTTATTAATAATGGCTTTAGAATTTTTTACTTCTTTCATATCTTTATTCTAACACTTTTTTTGTTAATTTTAAGTGCCTGTGGTTATAAGGACGATCCTTTTTATAGCTTAAGAGATAATAATGGAAGCCTTATAAAAACAAAGCATTATGAAAATTTAAATAGATGGTAGTTTGACTTACTATGATTTTAGTAAGTCTTGTTCTATTTTTTCATAAGTTTTCTTTAAAGCCTCATTTAACTTTGCTATATCTTTTCCTCCGCCGGTAGCAAAATCATCTTTTCCTCCGCCATTTCCACCGCTTAGACTTGCTATATATTTTACTATATCACTTGCTTTTAAGTTTACATTTTTACAAGCACAAGCAAAGCTTATTTTAGAGTCTTTAATCTGAGCTAAGAGAATTACTAGTTTTTCAACTTTATTTTTAGCCTCATCTATGCTCGCTTTCATATCAGCATCTTTAAGCTCACAAACACAAATTTTAACATCATTTATATCTTTAAATTCTAGTTTTACAGACCTATTTTTGAGTTCATTTTTAAGCTTTGTTATCTCATCTTTTAGTTTTTTCACACCTAAAATGCTATCATTTGTTTTAAGCTCTGTTTTTAATAAAACACCTTCTTTCATAAAAGACTTAGCATGTTTTAAGGCAGCCTTTGATACCACAGCTTCTATGCGTCTAACACCGGCACTTACGGCACTTTCCTTTACTATATAAAATGAGCCTATTTCAGCGCTATTTTTCACATGAGTTCCACCGCAAAGCTCCTTACTAGCTCCAAGTGTTACAACTCTTACATTGTCTTGATATTTTTCATTAAAAAGAGCTATAGCTCCACTTTTTTTAGCCTCAGCTAGAGGCATTATTTGAGTATAGCTTTCATCAGCTTTTATTATGAGTTCATTTACCAAATTTTCTATCCTTGTAAGCTCCTCATCGCTTAATGCCTTTGTGTGGGTAAAATCAAATCTAAGCTTATTTTCCTCCACCAAAGAACCAGCTTGGGCTATGTGAGAGCCTAAAAGCTCTCTTAGAGCATGATGAAGTAAGTGTGTGGCACTATGATGTCTTGCTATTTGTCCTCTTTTGTCCTTATCAACCCTTGCTAAAAAAAGATCATTTTCCTTTATATCCTCATTTGCTAGAACAAGGCATAAATTTATATCTAAAAATTTAGAGACATCTAAGACTCTGCTAGTTCCAAGATAGCCACTATCAGCTATTTGCCCCCCACTTGTGGCATAAAATGGAGTTTTATCAAGCATAAGCCAAGCTTTTTCACCTTTTTTTAAAGAGGAGCTTTTTTTAAAATTCTCATCAAGTATGGCTAAAATTTTAGCCTCGCTTTCTAGTTTTTCATATCCCACAAAGGAATTTGTCCCAAAATTTTCAAGTAAAAGTTTAAAATCCCCAGAAGCTACCTTATCTCCACTTCCTTTCCACGAAGCCTTTGCTCTGTCTTTTTGTTCTTTCATTAGTTCATCAAATTTAGCCTCATCTACTTTTAGATTTAATTCTCTTAGCATATCGCTTGTCAAATCAAGAGGAAAGCCGTATGTATCGTAGAGTTTAAAGGCTACTTCTCCGCTAAAAATTTCTTTTGTATTTTTAAGCTCTTGATTAAAGAGTTCTATGCCCTTTTCTATGGTGCTTAAAAATCTTTCTTCTTCCAGTAAAATTTGCTCTTTTACATTTGCTTTCTTTTCATTTAAATAGCTATAATGCCCTCCCATTAGCTCACAAACCTTATCTACTAGCTTATACATAAAAGGCTCTCTAAGTCCTAGTAAATACCCATGTCTTAAGGCTCTTCTTAGAATTCGTCTTAATACATAGCCTCTGCCTTCCTTATCAAAGCTAAGTCCTTGTGCCAGTAAAAAAACACAAGATCTTATGTGATCTGCTATTACCCTATAAGAAGCACCGCTTTCATACTCGTAGCTTTTTTTGCAAAGCTTTTCTATCTCATTTATAAGAGGCATAAATAAGGAGCTATCAAAATTACTAAATTTACCCTCTTTTATCGCACTCACCCTCTCAAGCCCCATTCCTGTATCTATGCTAGGTTTTGGTAAAGGCGTAAGTGTGCCATCAGCACTTCTTTCATACTGCATAAAGACTAAATTCCAAATTTCTAAAAATCTATCTCCATCTCCGCCCATATAATCTTCATCGCTATTAAAATGCTCACTACCCTGATCGTAAAATATCTCGCTACAAGGTCCACAAGGACCAGTATCGCCCATTTGCCAGAAATTATCCTTATCTCCAAATTTATAAATTCTTTCTTTTTC
>CASFHJ010000126.1 GCA_949294425.1 uncultured Campylobacter sp. | reverse complement strand
GTGCTTATTAGCGGTATGCTTAAGCTTAGAGCCAGTAAAAAGGCTATGGATAGCAAGATAGAGCTTATTAAAGACTTGGTTTTTAAGGCTGGTGAGCAAAAATTACCTATTTCTAGAGTGGTGGATAAAATTTCTGCTTATTTTGTATCTTTTATAATACTTGTATCTTTTTTTGTTTTTATTTTTTGGTTTTTGAATTCTGGTTTAAACGAGGCTTTTTTGTATACTAGTGCGGTTTTACTCATATCTTGTCCTTGTGCTTTAGGTCTTGCTACTCCTCTTGTTTTGGTCTTAGCCCTGTCAAATGCTATGAAAAATTTTGTGCTTATTAAAAATCCAAGCTCCTTAGAAACTTTTAGAAGGATAAATTTTGCTCTTTTTGATAAAACAGGCACTCTTACAAGTGATTCCTTGGAGCTTTTTAAGCATAATTTAGATGAAAAAGACTTTATCCTAGCAGCAAATATAGAAAAACTAAGCTCTCACCCTATAGCAAAGGCTATAGCAAGGTATGCTACAAACGATGTTTTAAGCGGAAAGCTTAGCACTATAGACTCAAGAGGCATGCTTTACGAGCAAGAGGGCGATACTTACGTGCTTTGCAACAAGAAATTTATAGAAGAAAATTCCTTTTTCATAGATGAAAAACATGAGGATTTTATTAAAGAAAATTCAAAAGAAGCACCAGTTCTTGTATATTTTGTGAAAAATGGACTTTGCATAGGCGTGGTATGTTTAAAAAATGAGATAAGAAAAGAAGCTTTCGAGTTAATATCTTATCTTAAAGAAGAAAATATAAGCCCTGTTATACTTAGCGGAGACAATGAAAATAGCGTATCTTTGTGTGCCAAAGAACTTGGCATAGATGAGTATCATTTTAATCTCTCAGTAGAGGATAAGATAAATTACGTAAAAAAATACCAAGAAAAGGGCAGGGTTTTGTTTGTGGGAGATGGCATGAATGATAGTGCTGCTTTAAAACTAGCAGATCTTAGCGTGGTTATGAATAATGGCTCTGATTTTACCAAAAATTTAGGGGATTTTGTATTGTTAGATAATAATCTAAACAAGCTTAGATATTGTTTCAAGCTCTCAAAGAAAAGCTTTTTGATAATAAAGCAGAATTTATTTTGGGCTAGTGCTTATAATGCTTGTTGCATTCCAATAGCTGCTGGTTTAATCCCCTTTATAAAGCTAAGTCCGCATTTGGCAGCCTTGGCTATGTGTTTTTCCTCTTTAAGTGTTGTTTTAAATTCCTTAAGACTTAAAAGCTTTAGATCTTAGGGCAAAAAATATTTAGTTTTAATAAAAATTTATAATTGCTAGGTAATTTTTTTATTAAGGATTTTTATGAAAAAAATAATTTCTATTAGACCAGATGCTAATGGCTCTAGGTTGCTTGGTTTGATTTCAGCCTTTTATGTAGCTGAAAAATTAAATGCAAAGCCTTGTTTTTATTGGAGAGATGGAATAGATGGATTAGATGCTAAACATGGTCTTGAGAAAGATAAATTTACCTTTGATGGTAAGGAAATTTTATCGGTTCATACAGATAAAAAAGAGGATATATTTGATAAGGATTTTTTAGATGAATTTCATGTTGAAAAGCCTGATGAAAATAGTATATTATTTTGGGAATTTAGCAAGTATAAAACCCTAGAACAAATAAGCCAAGTTCTTAAAAATAAGACAGATAATATAAAATACATAGAAGTTAAATTTTTTGGCTTTGTCAAAGAAGATGATTATCCTAAAAAAGCTTGTGAAATCTTTACTAAGAAAATAAAATTTTCTAAACAGATGCAAGAAGTGATAAATAAGGCTAGTGATTTAGCTAAAAGCTTAGGTGAATTTAGTGCTCTTCATATAAGAAGTGGTGATGTTGTATATTCTTTTAACTCTACTAGAAAGACCAGCACCAGCAATTACCACGCTACAAGTGCTCATTTTGCTATAGAGCTTATTAATAGCACAAGTGGAAAAATCGTGCTTTTTGGAGATGATGTAAGCACTATAAGACAAATAAAAGATTATATAAATGATGATAGGATTTTAGTAGCACAGGATCTAAAAGAAAAAATTGAAAATGAAAAAGGGTGGCATTTAGATACTGCTACTAAGTCTTTTTTATTTGATGTTATTTTTATGTCAAAAGCAAAAGAGATTTTTGGCTCAGGTTCATCAGTTTTGCTTTTATCCGCTCAAGTAGGAGAAAAAAATATAATATCAACTCACACTTTCTTAAGGACAAAAGAGCATTATTATAACATCAAGAAAAATTTAGAAAAAATACATCTGCACAAGGATCAGCAAGCCTTTTCTTATTTACAAGCTTTCTTGTTAGCCGATAAGCTAAATATAGATATTTCCTTTCAGGAATACTGCCTAAAAAAAGCCTTAGAGCTTGATTTTGAAAATGATAAGTATAGACTTTATCTAGTGTATCATTACCTAAAACATCACGGTATTAAAAAGGCTGATGAATATATGGGAGAAATTTTAAAAGAAAGAAAAGATGAGTTTTTAAAGACCATTTTACTTGTAATCGAGGGTAATTACACATACTCTCACAGAGAGCTTAGAATGTTTTTTTATTATAATGAAGATAAGTATAAAAATTTGGCTGTGGTTAAGAAAGCTATACTTGATGATGGAATTTTATTTAAACAACTTAGCTTCAAAAATAAATTTCACACCTTTTTAAAAAGAGTTTTTTGTAACACTGCCTTAAGTAAATATATACTAAAGATATGAATTTTATATAAAAAGGTATCTTTAAGCCTTGTTTTAGGTTTTTTTAAATATAAGAATTAGCTAAATTTTTTCTTATATTTATCAAAGATAGAGCTGTGCCTTGTTACCATAAGGCTTTGCTCAAAAAATAATATAAGAGTGATTGAAACACCTATGGCTAAAGATAGTGTAACTGAAAGTGTGATTAAAAAATAATCAAAAAATTCAACCAAATACTTAGTTTTTAATGCCAAATTATCACTACTAAAAAAAGAAAATAAATAAAGCACTGTTCTATAAGCATAAATTCCTGGTATCATAGGAAGTAGGGCTGGAAAGGCTATTATTTCTGCTGGAGTTTTTGATAATTTAGCACAAAGCATACCCAAGCAACCAACCACAAAGGACGCTAAAAAGGTAGCTAGGGCTAGATTGTCTATGTTAAAAATTTCTATTAGGGCAAAGCGAAGCCCATGTCCTATAGCAGCAAGTCCTGCTGAAAGAAAGAGGGTTCTAAGTGGAGGAGAGCAATTGTAAGCAAAGGCAAAACCAGCAAGTGCCGCAAAAAACATATCCATAAGCACAGAATTTATCATTGTAAAAGCCTAAAATTTGATAAGGTTAATGTCATGTAAAGCCCTATGGCTATGCAGCAAACAAAGATAATTATATTTACTATCCTACTTAGTCCAACTTGTATGTAATCTTTTAAAATATCAAGAACAGAATTTATAAAAAATACGCCCGGTATTAAAAAAAGTATGCTAGAGCCAAGCGCTACTTCTGGCGTTTTAGTTATATTTAATCCAACTCCTAAAAAGGCTATGTATGAGGCTATGAAGGAGCAAAGTATGTATTGAATTCTAGTATCTATATTAAATTTCATTAACAAAGCTTTCAAACTAGCACCTATTAAGGTAGTAAAAAGTATCAAAAACATTGTTCCAAAATCTCCACCAAAAAGCCTTGAAAAGGCTGCATTTCCAAAGCTTTGTATGAGTATGTAGGAGTAAAGCGGTCTTTGTTTTGTATTTATAAGCTTTTTAAAGCACCTCTTTGCTACCTTTATATCATATACATGATCATAAATTGCCCAGCTTAAGGCACTTAAATTTGATATAAGACCAAAGTCTATGAAATTATAGGCGTTTTTTACAATGTATGTTCTTGAAATAGAGTAATCATTTGGATCTATAATGTTTATGGTTGTGTAATTAAAAGAAAAGTCAAGCCTTAGATAGTATCCATATATATCAGCTATTCTCCTAGCACAACGATTAATTCTAGAGCTGTAAGTTCCTATGCTAACCATAGTTGAAACATAGTCTATTATAAAATTACTAAACTCTTGTATATCTGGCTTTTTCATAGCTTAAATTCTCGTTTTTTATAATTATATATACTAATTTTTAAACGAAATGTAAATCAAGAGCCTTTTTTTAATTTTTTATTTAGATATATATAAACAAAGGTAGCTAGTATCGCTAGTAAGACTATGGCTATTAAAATTTGATGTAAGTATTCTTTTATAAGATCCTCATTTTGTCCCAAAACATAGCCCACATAAACCAAGATGCTTACCCAAATTCCGCTACCAGCAGCTGTAAAAAAGATAAAATTTAAGATTTTCATTTTAGAAAGCCCTGCTGGTAGGGATATGTATTGTCTAATTCCGGGCAGTAAGCGACAAATAAAGGTTGAAAATTCCCCATGCCTTATAAAAAATTTTTCAAATTTTTGAAATTTGTCCTCTGTTATACCAAAGAATTTTCCGTATTTTATAACAAAGGATCTACCCCAAAAAAAG
>CASFHJ010000125.1 GCA_949294425.1 uncultured Campylobacter sp. | reverse complement strand
AAATTTAAAATTTCAGCGTGAGGCACTGGAGTAGCTCCAACTACTATTTCTTTAGCATTTGCAAAAAGAGTTAAAAAACCTAGACTTAGGGCTAAAAATAGCTTTTTCATAATACTTCCTTTTATTTAAGTGTAATTTTATCTTTTATTCTAGCTAATCAAGGTAAATATGCTAAGTAAACTTTGTGTTATAAATTAAGTAAAAAGATTATTTTTATTTAGTATAATCCTAAAAAAATCTTTTTCTAGGATCTTTTTATGATACACAAAATTTTGATTGCAAATCGTGGAGAGATAGCTGTTAGGGTTATAAGGGCTTGTAGGGATTTACACATAAAAAATGTAGCTGTTTTTACAGAGCCAGATAGAGAGTGCTTGCATGTTAAAATAGCTGATGAGGCTTATAGGATAGGAACAGACGCTATTAGAGGCTATTTAGATGCTAAGCGTATAGTGGAAATAGCCAAGGCTTGTAAGGCTGATGCCATACACCCGGGATATGGTTTTTTAAGCGAAAATTATGAATTTGCAAAGGAGTGTGAAGATGCTGGCATTATATTTATAGGACCAAAATCAGAAGTTATTAAAAATATGGGCAATAAAAATATAGCAAGACACCTAATGCACAAAAATGGAATTCCTATAGTTCCGGGCACTGAGAAGTTAAATACACACAGCATAGAAGAGATAAAATTTTACGCCGAAAAGATAGGTTATCCTGTTATCCTAAAGGCAAGTGGAGGAGGCGGGGGACGAGGCATAAGAGTAGTTTATAAAGAAGAGGAACTTGAAAATGCCTTTGAGTCCTGCAAAAGGGAGGCTTTAAGCTTTTTTAATAATGATGAAGTTTTTATGGAAAAATACATAGTAAATCCAAGACATATAGAATTTCAAATTCTAGCCGATAATTACGGCAATGTTATACATCTTTGTGAGAGGGATTGCTCTATACAAAGAAGACATCAAAAGATTATAGAAATAGCACCTTGCCCTAGCATATCTCATAATCTAAGAAAGACTATGGGAGTTACTGCTGTTGCGGCTGCTAAGGCTGCTTCTTATACAAATGCAGGCACTATAGAATTCTTGCTAGATGATTATAATAATTTTTACTTTATGGAAATGAATACAAGAATTCAAGTAGAACACCCAGTAACAGAGGAAATAACTGGGATTGATTTAATAGTGCGTCAAATTCGTATAGCAGCTGGAGATATTTTGGATTTAGAGCAAAGCGATATAGCTCCTATGGGTTACGCAATAGAGGCTAGAATAACGGCTGAAAATGTCTGGAAAAATTTTATGCCAAATCCGGGTAAGGTAGGTGAGTATTATCCTGCTTTAGGTCCTGGCGTTAGGGTTGATACTCATTTGTATAAGGGTTATAGTGTGCCTTCTTTTTATGATTCTTTACTGGCAAAACTTATAGTAAAGGCTAGTAGTTTTGAGCTTGCTGTAAACAAGCTACAAAGGGCTTTGAAAGAATTTACAATAGATGATATAAGGACAACCATACCTTTTTTAATAGCTATAAGCAAGACTAAGGAATTTAGAAGAGGCTATTTTGATACCTCTTTCATAGAAACTCATATGCAAGATTTGCTTGAGAAAACAGAGGATAGACATCAAGAAAACAAAGAAGAGGTCATAGCAGCTATAGCAGCTACTCTTAAAAAGATTAGAGAAAGTAGGCAGTGATGGATTTTTTAGATAGTTTAAAAAATATAAAAAAAGATATGATAGAGCAGTCTAAAAAAGAGCTTAAAAATGATAATGAGCTTAAAGAAGAGAGGCTTGTTAATGAATTTTTAGACTTTATAAAGGATAGTGATATAAAAAAGAAATTTTAATGCACATCGTTAATTTTTGCTCTTTAGAAAGCCCTTGTCCGTATATAGATGATAGAAAAGCAAGAACAGAATATAATTTCATATTAAATTGCTCTAAAGAGCTTAATCAAGAGCTTATAAGCAGGGGTTGGAGAAGGTTTGGCTCGTATTTTTCAAGACCTATTTGTAAGGATTGTAAAGAGTGCATTAGCTATAGGATAGTAGTAAAAGACTTTATTTTTTCTAGGCAGTTTAAAAGAGCTATTAAGAAAAATTTAAATACTAAGGTTGTGCTTTCAAAACCTCGTGTAAGCAATGAACATCTTTACATTTACAACAAATACCACGAATACATGAGAGAAAAAAGAGCTTGGGAGGAAAATAAACTTAGTTTTTCTCAGTATTATAGGCTTTATGTTGAGTCAAATCAAGACTTTGGCTATGAACTTAGCTTTTATGTTGATGATAAGCTTGTATGCGTGGATTTAATAGACATATTAGAGGACGGAATTTCTAGCATATATTGTTATTATGATCCTTCTTACTCTCATCTTTCTTTGGGGAAATTTTCCTTATTAACCGAGATAAATTTAGCCTTAAAAAATGAGCTTTCATACATTTATCTTGGTTATTTTGTCAAAGGGTGTAAATCTTTAGCTTATAAAGCCGATTATAGTCCAAATGAAATTTTAAAAAGCACTACTTCCCTAGATGAAAGTGCTAATTTATGGGAGTTTAACAATGCAAATTGTTCAAAGCTTGGAGTCAATTAGTATAAATACTGATGATTTAAATATCTTTAGGTATTTAAAAGAGATCATAAGTAAAAATTTTACCAAGGTTTTGGGCAGAAAAGATAAAATTTTTTCCTTTTTTGAGGAAA
>CASFHJ010000124.1 GCA_949294425.1 uncultured Campylobacter sp. | reverse complement strand
ATTTATACCAGCATGTATGGTCATAAAATCCACCCCGCTTTTAGCGTGATGATAAACCACATCTAAAAAATCCTTAGCACAAATTTGCTTTAAGTCTTTTTCTAAAAAGCCAACAGCATCATAAACTGGCACAGTGCCTATCATGGCTTTTGATTTTTTTATAAGCTCATCTCTAAAGGCTGAAGTTTTGCCGTAATTACTTAGATCCATTATGGCTTCTATCTTGAATTTATGTGCTAAATCAACCTTTTGCATCTCCTCACTATAATCTACACAATCATTTGAAACACCTAAATTCACATTTACCTTAGTTCTTAAACCAAGACCTATGCCATTTGGATCTAGGCTTTTGTGATTAATATTTGCAGGGATTATTATCTTGCCACTTGCTAAATTTTCAAGTAAAAAATCCTCGCTCACGCCTTCTTTTAAGGCAACAGACTTCATTTCCTTAGTAAGGATACCTTCCCTTGCGTATAGCATCTGTGTTTTCATCTTTTATCCTTTGAAAAAAATGGATAAATGAGGGTTAGAATGTAAAGTTCATTTTGAAAAGTATGTAAAAGTAGATAAATTTTCCCGCCGCTAGCATTATCTAGTTCCGGTTCGGTATAAGCTTTTAGCTTACTCTCAGCCTGTCATACAAGCTCCCGTCATTTACCCTTAAATTTTAGTATTTTTTTCTAAATAATTTATATCTTTTTAGCATATTTAATCTCATCTTTTAAGCCAAGTTTTTCAAAACCCCTTAACCTAAGTAAACAACTATCGCATTCCCCACAAGCAAACTCATCATTTTCATAACAAGAATAAGTATATTTTATAGGCACATTTTCCTTATAAGCCAAAGCAACAACATCTTCTTTTTTTAAGCTTATAAGAGGGGTTTTTATCTTAGCTTTTATCTTTGTAGCCCTGCCCTCATTTATAAAATCCTCTGCCTTTTGTATAAAAGGAAAAGAGCAATCAGCATAGCCGCTATTATCATCTGCTAAAACACCTATAAAAATGCTTTCGCAAGACTCAACCTCAGCCAAGGCTGCTGCTATACTCAAAAAGATACCATTTCTAAAGGGAACGTAAGTGTTTGGGCTTTCATTTTGATTAAGAGAATTTTTTGGTATCTTTAAGCTCTTATCTGTAAGTGAATTTCCCCCTATTTGCTCTATAAAAGATACATCTAGGCTGTATTTTTTTGACACCTTTAAAAGCTCACAAAGCTTATCAAAGCATTCTTGCTCTTTTTTTTCTGTCCTTTGAGAATAATTAAAATGAAGTGCCACTAGCTCATACCCTTCTTTTTTAGCCAAATAAGCACAAAGAGTGCTATCCATACCCCCGCTCATAATACACAAAGCTCTTTTCAATCAAGCTCTCCTAGAAATAAATTTATAATGATAGTGTGAAAAAATTAAGATAGAAAGATAGCAGAACAAAGTCTGCTATGAGCTATTTTAAGGATTCTATATATTCATCTATAGCTATGAAATCTTGCTCTGTTAAGCCCCTTAGATTAAGCTTCATTATAGCACCTTGACCATAAGCATTTCTTGTGCCAGCGGCGTATTCTTTCATATACTGAAGTCTTTGCTCCTTAGTTAGGGTATTAAGAGCAGGAACCTTGCCAAGATATACCTTATCAGCCTTAACACCATGACAAACCGCACATTTTTTGTAAAGTGTAGCACCATCAGCAGCAAAAGCTGAAACGCCAAGACATGCTAAAGCAGAAACAATTATGAATTTTTTCATGATCTTTCTTCCCTTCAAAAAATTTATAAGATTCTAATTTTATAAAAATAATATTAATTCTAAGTTAAGTAATATTTTTTATTAGCTATATTAGCAGATTTATGCTAAAATCCACAGCATGAAAGCCTTATTTTTAGATAGAGATGGTGTTATAAATATAGACAAAAAATACGTGCATAAAATACAAGATTTCGTCTTTGTTGATGGAATTTTTGAACTTTGTAGCTTTTTTTTAAAAAAGAAATATAAAATTTTTGTAATAACCAATCAATCAGGCATAGCGCGTGGATATTACACTCAAAAAGATTTTGAACTTTTAAGCTCTTTTATGCTTGAAGAATTTAAAAAAAAAGATATAAGGATAGAAAAAATTTATCATTGTCCGCATCTAAAAGACTGCGAGTGTAGAAAGCCAAAGCCTAAAATGTTATATGATGCTAGAGATGACTTTGCTTTAGACCTTGAAAATTCTGTGCTTATAGGGGATAATTTAAGCGATGTAGAAGCTGGTTTAAATGCCGGTTTAAAAGAACTTTACCTCATAAATGAGGTGGAAAAAGAAGGAAATTTTTATAAAAAATTTAAAAACTTAAAAGAGCTACTTATTTTTTTAAAGGAAAAAAAATGAAGATACTAATAAGCGGCGGAGCTGGTTTCATAGGCTCAAATTTGGCCATAGCCTTACAAGATGAGCACGAGGTTTTAATCATAGATAAAATGCGTAGCGATGAGTATTTTGAAAATGGAAATTTAAAGGCACTGGGGCATTTTAAAAATTTGCTTGATTTTAAAGGAGAGCTTTTTATATGCGATAT
>CASFHJ010000123.1 GCA_949294425.1 uncultured Campylobacter sp. | reverse complement strand
TCCCTTATTTATAAGCTCTAAGGTGCGTAAAAAAGCATATATGGCATCATCAAAACCAAAATACCTATGTTTAAAAAATATATGCCCACTAACCTCTGCTGCTAGGTCTATATTTTTTTCTTTCATCATCTTTTTTATATTAGAATGTCCGGATTTTGACATAAAAATACTACCAAATTTAGAGACCTCATTAAATAAATTTTGTGAAGCCTTAACATCGGCTAAAACTCTAGGATTTTCTATATCTTTTGCAAATAAATAGCAAAGCTCATCTCCGCAAAAAACTCTATTTCTACTAAGAGCTACAATTCTATCCGCATCTCCATCAAATGCAAAAGCAAATTTTATCTCCTCATCATTTTTCACACACTCTTGTAGGGCTAGTAAATTTTGTGGCTCTGTTGGATCTGGCTCATGATTTGGGAAATTACCATCTGGCTGGGCAAATAAAATCTTAGCATTTAAAGCAAGTCTATCCACCAAAGGCTTTATAACAACGCCACTAGCACCATTAGTGCAATCAATGGCTATCTTTGTTTTTAAGCCTTTTAAATCCTTAAACTGCTCCTGCATAAAATCAAGATAAAGACTTAAAATATCATATTCTTCATAGCTAAGATCATCTTCAATATCATCTCTTAAATTTTGCAAAAGCTCCTTACCAAATTTCTTTAAATCCTCTCCAAAAAAACTTTCTTTTTTTATAGTCATCTTAAAGCCATTGTAATCCTTTGGATTATGAGAGCCAGTTATCACGATACTTGCATCAAATTTTTTTCCTTCATATAGTGAAAAATACCCAAGAGGAGTAGGAACTAAACCTAGGGAGTAAATTTTTATTTTAGCCTTATTTAAACCGCTTACTAGATAAGAAAAAAGCTCTTTATTACTATATCTTGCATCGTAAGCAAGGCTTACATTTTCACAAGATCTTTCTTTCATTTTTAAACCTAAAAAATAACCCAAATTCTTAACAAATTTCTCATTTAATTCAGAACCATAAAGCCCTCTTATATCGTATTCTCTAAAAATGGTTTCTTTCAAAATAGCTCCTTTGTATTGCATAAATCAATAAAAATAGCTATAATTGTATAATATTTTAAAAAATAAAGGAAGTAAGTCATGGATGAAGAAGTAAAAACAGAAGAAGGTAAAAAAAGTAAGATATCTATCACGATTATTATAGTTATATTTTTATTTTTATTTTTATTGATTATAGTTGGAGCCATAGGCTTTTTGATGTTTTCATCTCCAAGTGATAGCTCTCCGGTGGTAAATCAAACAAACGAACAACAAGTAAAATCAACAAGTCAGCAAGGTCAAAATTCAAATAGACAAAGAGGAAGTGATTTTGCAAACATAGGAGCTATGTTTGTCTTAGATCCATTTACCGTGAATTTATTAAGCAATAGTGGTCAGAGGTATTTAAAATGTAGTATTCAACTAGAACAAAATAACGAACTCTTACAAACAGAGCTTGAAAAAAAGGTATCTGTTATAAGAGATATAGTTATAAGAACACTTAGCTCAAAAACTTATGAGGAGATAAGCACCACAAGAGGCAAAGAAAGACTAAAAGATGAGCTAGTAGGTAGGATAAATGAAATTTTAAATGATGGCTTTATAAAAGACATATATTTTACGGACTTTGTGGTATCGTGATAGGCTGTGATATAGTTTATATACCTAGGATAGAAAAGATATATGAAAGACACAAAGCCCGTTTTTTAGATAAATTTTTAAGCAAAAAAGAGCAAAGCCTAGCAAAAAATCCAGCTAGCATAGCAGGACTTTTTGCAGCAAAAGAAGCGACTTTAAAAGCACTTGGAACAGGTATAAGCAAGGATAGTGGCTTTTTAGATGTGAGGATAGAAAAAGATGAGAGAAAGGCACCATTTATAAGGCTTAGAAAAAAATTGATAGATAAATTTAAGATAAAATCAAGCTCTCTTAGTATATCCCACGACGGGAATTTCGCCATAGCCGTCGTGGTTTTAGAAAGTGAAGAGAGCAAAGCTCCTGCATTCACTTAAATAAGGAGTTTTTAT
>CASFHJ010000122.1 GCA_949294425.1 uncultured Campylobacter sp. | reverse complement strand
AATTACAAAAGCTATCTATAAAACCTTGCATCTTCATATCAAGCTCTGCTCTTTTGTTTGTTTTTCTGGTGCAAAGCCCAGTAAAGTAAACATTTTTTATATTTAAATTTAGCTCATATGGTGCTTGATTTAGAGATGAGAACTCAACAAGCATTTAGCTTAACTCACTATCCTTAAAGAAAAAGTCTATTTCTATCTTAGCATTTTCTAAGCTATCGCTACCATGAACTGCGTTTGCATCTATGCTTTGTGCAAAATCAGCCCTTATTGTTCCGGGTTTTGCTTCCTTTGGATTTGTAGCTCCCATTAGCTCTCTATTTTTAAGAACTGCGTTATCACCTTCTAATACGGAAACTACCACAGGTCCACTTATCATAAAATCTACCAAGTCAGCATAAAATGGTCTATCTTTATGAACTTCGTAGAATTTTTGAGCTTCTTCCTTGCTAAGTTGTAACTTTTTCATGGCAGCTATCTTTAAGCCATTACTTTCAAATCTATCCAAAATTTTACCTATTACCTGTTTTTTAACAGCGTCAGGTTTTATTATAGATAAGGTTCTTTCCAAAATTTTCTCCTACAAAATTTAGATAAAATTTTATTATACTATTTTTTCTTTAAATAAAATTAAAAACTTATACATTGAATCTAAAATGCATAAGATCTCCATCTTTTACGACATAATCCTTGCCCTCAAGTCTTAATTTACCAGCTTCCTTTGCTTTTGCTTCTCCGCCGTATTTTATAAAATCCTCATAGGAAATAACCTCAGCCTTTATAAAACCCTTTTCAAAGTCGTTATGTATAACTCCGGCTGCTTGAGGAGCCTTAGATCCATTTTTTATAGTCCAAGATCTGACCTCTATATCTCCAGCTGTAAAATAATTTATAACTCCAAGCTTAGAAAAAGAAACCCTTATGATTTGCTCTAAGCCGCTATCTTGCGCACCTAGAGATTTTAAAAGCTCATTGCTATCCTCATCGCTAAGAGCTATCATTTCCTCTTCTATTTTGGCGCAAAGCTTTATGAGTTCGTGTTTATTTTTAGCTGCATATTCTCTTAGTTTTACTATATATTCATTATCCTTTATAAGATGTGCCTCATCTACATTTGCTCCATAAATTACTTCCTTAGCAGATAATAATCTAAGCTCTTTTATAAGACTTTTATAGTATGGATTTTCTTTATCCTCAAAGGAATTTGCACTTAGGTTTTTATTTAGATGCTCTAATAAATTTTGTGCCATTTCTAGACTTTCTTTTGCACCCTTTGTGTTTGATTTAAGATCCTTTGTTAGCTTTTGTATTTTTTTATTGAGCTGTTCTATATCTGCTAAGATAAGCTCTGTATTGATGATTTCTACATCTCTTATCGGATCTACTACTCCTTCTACGTGGCTTATATTATCATCATCAAAGCAGCGAACTATATGAAGTATGATTTCTGCCTCTCTTATATTTGATAAAAATTTATTTCCAAGTCCTTCTCCTTTGCTAGCACCTTTTACAAGACCAGCTATATCAACAAATTCTATCAAGGAGTGTAAAATCTTTTGAGGCTTTACTATTTTTGCTAATTCTTTTAGCCTTATATCAGGCACAGGGACAAAGGCTTTATTTGGCTCTATTGTGCAAAAAGGATAGTTTGCACTTTCTGCGTTTTGAGCCCTTGTTAGGGCATTAAAGGTGGTTGATTTGCCAACATTTGGTAGCCCTACTATACCAACTGATAGATTCATTTTTTACTTCCTAGTAAAGATATGATGAAAGAAAGACACATTCTAAGTCCTGCTGCACTGGCTCCAAAGCTATGATATGACCATGCTTTTTCTACATAAGCAGGTCCTGCTATATCAAGGTGTAGCCATTTGTCTTTAAATTCTTTTCTTATAAACTTATCTAGAAATATACCAGCTGTCAAGGCTCCACCATATCTACTACTTGCGGTATTGCTTACATCTGCTATATTTGATTTCACAAGCTCTCTTAGGTGAGGGTTGAAATGAAGTATACTTGCGTATTCTCCACTATTTTTACTAGCCTTGTAAAAGCTATCTTGTAAGTCTTCATTATTTCCCATTATGGCACTTGTATATTCTCCAAGTCCTACTACACAAGCTCCAGTTAAGGTTGCAAGATCTATGATAAGATCTGGTTTTAAATCCTGTGCGTAAGATAGGCAATCTGCTAAAACTAATCTTCCTTCAGCGTCTGTATTTCTAACCTCTATACTAAGTCCTTCTCTTGATATAAGCACATCGTCTGGCTTGAAAGCATTGCCTCCTATCATATTTTCAGTAGCTCCTATAACGCCGTGTGCTTCTAGCTCTAAATTTAGCTCACTAATGGCTTTTATAATGCCAAGAACTGCTGCACCACCGCTTTTATCAGCCTTCATAGTAAGCATGTAATCAGCTGGTTTTAAGCTTAAGCCACCGCTATCATAGGTAAGCCCCTTTCCTACAAATACTATCCTTTGCTTTGCATTTTTAGCCTTGCATGAAAGATGTATTAGTCTTGGTGGGTGTTGAGAGGCTTTGTTAACTGCTAAAAAGGCATTCATCTTTTCTTGCTCTAAGAATTTTTCATCATAAATTTTACAAGATATTTTTTTGTCTTTTTTTGCTAAATTCTGGGCGTCTTCTGCCATTTTTAAAGGAGTGTAGATTTGAGGAATTTCATTTACTATGTCCTTTACAAAAGAACAAGCCTTAGCTAAAATTTCTCCTCTTTGAAGCCCTTCATTTGCCTGGGTTGTGCTGAAATTCTTATCATTTAGCTCTGTGCCTGATATAATTAATTTTTCTAAACTACTTTCCTTTTTTTCGCTTTTGTATTTATCAAAATCATAAGTAGAAAATAAAGCTCCCTCAGCCATAGCAACAAAACTTTGGGTGGTGCATTCTCCTATTATAGCTGGGCTTTTTACACTTTTTATGTTTAGCTTACTTAGGCTTTTAAGAGCTGTAAAAAAAGCAAGTCTAATACTTTCATAATCTAGCTCTTTTATGCCAAGATATAAGATCTTGTTTTCTGGATCAAATAAACTTCCTTCTCCTTTAAAATTGTAAAGATTAAAAAGCTCTTTTTCCTTACTAAGTTTTTTTACGTCCTTTTGATAGAGAAAGCTTAATTCTACATCGGCTTTGATTTGTTCTATTTTTTTTGCATTAAATTCAATTTTCATTTATCTTCCTTTTTTTAAGTATTGATTTTTCAAGTTGTTTAAAGCCAAAGATCATCAGAGATAAAAAGCCTATTATAAGTGCTGCAGCGTAATACCAATGCTCTCCAGCCCAAGCCACAAAAAGCCAAATTTCTTCTCCAAAATACCAAGATAAAAGTATGGTTATAGCAGCCCAACTCCAAGCAGATATTAGGTTTACAAAGGCAAATTTTTTAGCACTATACCTAGTTACCCCTATACTCATTGGTATGACGGTTCTAAAACCATACATATATCTTTGTATAAAGATTATGGGCCAACCAAATTTTTGCAACAAAAGATGAGCCACGGCAAATTTTCTCCTTTGTTTTTTTAGTTTTTTTTGTATGTATTTTTTGTTATATCTTCCTATATAGAAATAAATTTGATCTCCAACAAAGCCACCAAGCCCTGCTATAAAAATTATAAGCCCCAAATTCACATGTCCTTCGTGAGCAAATATGCCGCCAAGTATGAGGGCTAATTCACCCTCTAGCATACACCAAACAAAGATTATAGGATAGGCTAAATTTTGATACTCGTATAAGACGTTTTTTAAAAAATCTTCTAAACCAAACATTGCTAAAACTCTAAAACGCTATAAACTGAGGTAAATTCTTTTAGCCTTTTTTCTCCACCTAGGTCTTTTAAATTTATTAAAAAACAAGCTTCAAGGCAATTTGCTCCCGTTTTGTTGATAAGTTTATAAGCTGCTATTGCTGTGCCGCCAGTAGCTATAAGATCATCTACTAATAAAACCTTAGACCCCTTTTTTTCTAAAAAAGCGTCTTTGTGAATTTCTATCCTATCTTTTCCGTACTCTAAATCATATTCCTCATAAAAGGTATCATAAGGCAATTTTTTAGGCTTTCTAATAGGCACAAAGGGTAGTTTTAATCTAGCACAGAGCATAGAGGCAAATATAAAGCCTCTGCTTTCTATACCAGCTACAAAGTCGTAATTATTATTTTCATACCTTTTACATAGATGATCTAGTAAAAAAGATAGCATTTTTTTATCATTTAAAAGTGTTGTTATATCCCTAAATACTATGCCAGCTTTTGGAAAGTCTTTTACTATCCTTATGGACCTTTCTAAAAGTTTTTTTTCTTCTTTTGTGAGCTCTATCATAACAATGCCTCTATCTTAGCTTCTAATTCTTTTATCTTTCTTCTTAATTTATCAATTTCCAAACGGTATTGAGAATTTCTAGTTCTTAGAGAGGTTAAGTCGTTTTTTATCTAACTTACCTCATCTGTTAAAATATCTATATTTCCAAGGCTTCTTTGAAGCTGAACTTGAAGCTTTCTTATGATAACCTCTGTATCATCTAAATTATTTTTAATGAAATCTTTTGAAATTCTTTCTTTATTTAGAAGTGTTTTGTAGTAAAAAAGCATAACAACTAGGTAAAGACAAAGACAAATCAAAGTGGTTAAAACAAGCCAACTGCCAAACATCTATTCTACCTCTATTTTTTTGATTCTTTCTTCGTGTCTTCCGCCATCAAAGTCTGTATTTATAAAGCTTAAAACAATATCCTTTGCTAAGTCTAGAGCTAGTATCCTAGCTCCAAGTGCTAAGACATTAGCATCATTGTGCTTTCGGGCAAGTTTAGCACTAAAGCTTTCAGTGCATAAGGCACATCTTATATTTTTATGTCTATTTGCACTTATGCTTACTCCTATTCCAGAGCCACATATTAAAATTCCAAAGCTTTTTTCATCTATTTTTGAGGCTAAGATATGAGCATAATCAGGATAATCACAGCTTGTTTCATCATGCGTACCAAGATCTTCAAAACTTAAAAATTTCTCTTTAAAAAAAGAACAAAGTTTTTCTTTTAGTTCGTATCCAGCATGATCACTTGCTATGTAAATTTTATCTCTTAACATTAACCCTCTTTTAAGTAAAGCTGTATTTTATCATACTAAAGTATAAAAATAGTAAAACTTGTTTTGCAATCTTTGTTTTTTGCTAAATAAATGATAAAATTAGCTTAGTTAAGATTAAGATAGAGGTTAAATATAGATGAAGATAATACTTATAGGCTCTTCAACTGGGGGACCAAATCAACTTAAATTTCTTTTAAAAGATTTGATGATAGAAAATTCTTGTGTTGTTATAGCTCAACACATGAGTCATTCTTTTATCCCTTCCTTTGTAAGGCAGTTTAATCAAGAGGCTAAAAGTGAGGTGCTATTAGCTTCTGATAAGGAAAAATTAGAACTTGGTAAAATTTATATCCTGCCGCAAAATGCTATTTTGCAAGGTTCTATAAATATAAGTTTGCATTACAGTGATGAAAACACAATATTTAATCCAAATGTAAATTTATTATTTTCTTCAGCTGTTAATGTGGCTAAGACAAATGAAGTAATAGCTATACTTTTAACGGGTATGGGAGATGATGGTGCGCAGGGTTTGTTTGATTTGTATAAAACAGGGGTTAGATGCCTTTGCGAAAATGAAGAAGATAGCGTTGTTTATGGTATGCCAAAAAGAGCTAAGGAGATAAATCCAAAGCTAGAGCAAATAAGTTTGTTTAGCATAAAAAATGAGATTATAAAATTTGCAACAAATTTACAAGAATGAAAGGTTTTATATGCAGGATTTAGATTTTAATGAAGAGGAATTGCAAGCATTTATAAAGATTGTAAATGAATACACAGGCAATGATTTAAGCGAAAAAAAGAGTGCTTTAGCTGTAAAACTTAGAAGCTTTTTAAAAGGACTTAGTGGCTTTTCTAGCTTTAAGGAATTTTTAACACGTTTGGTATATGATAGGAAATTAAAACAGGAAGTGATAGACTTTGTAACTGTTAATGAGACTTATTTTTACAGAGAATTATCCCAACTTAAAGAGGCTTTATATCATTTAAAATCCCTAGATAGAAGTGTTTCTGTGCTTTGTGCGCCTTGCTCTAGTGGAGAAGAGGTGTATTCTTTAGCCTTGCTTGCGGTTTTAAATTTTGCAAAAGAAAATTTAAGTATAGTTGGTATAGATATAAATAGCAAAGCCATACAAAAGGCTAAAGAAGCACTTTATCAAGGCAGATCCTTGCAGCGTCTAGCAGAGAGTGAGAAAAATAGATATTTCACAAAGCAAGATGATTCTTACAAAATAAAAAAAGAACTCCTTTGTAGATGCAGGTTTGAGCTTTGCAATGTCTTTGATAAGAAATTTTTAGAGCTTGGCAAATTTGATGTGATCCTTTCTAGAAATATGATGATATATTTTGATTATGAGTCTAGATTAAAATTTGTAGAGCTTCTTTATAAGGTCGCAAATAACGGCTGTAGGCTTTATGTAGGAAATGCTGACATAATGCCTGAGACGCAGTACTGGACTAAGGTTTTTGTCCCAAGGGGGTGCACTTATTATGTTAAGGCTTAAAATTCGTTTATAGTGTTAAGCTCCCACATAGGCAAAAATATACCTAAGGCTAAAAACAAGACACCAAGTGCGACTATAAAGGTCATAAGAGGTTCTATTAAACTTAACATAAAGCTTAGTTTGTCATCTAGCTTAAGCTCGTAGTATTTTGTTATATTTTTATATATCTCGTCTAATTTAGCACTTTTCATAGCCGTATTTAGCATACTTATGATAATAGAATCAAAAAGCTTTACCTCACTAAAGGCTAATTCTAGGCTTAAGCCTTGTTCTATTAGTTTTTCTACCTCTGTTATTTTTTGTTTGAAAAATTTATTTTTGAAATTTGTGCTTGCTAGTTTTATAGCCTTTAGTGCCACTACATTTACCTCACTTAAAATAGATAAGCTAAAGAAAAATTGAGCGCTTTGAGAATACAAAATCAGGCTTGATAATATGGGCGTTTTGCTTATCATTAGATCTATAGTATAAGAAAATTTTTCATTATTTTTATAAAGCCATAAAAAGCTAAATATAAAAATTACAAATGCTAAAATAATATATAAATAAAAATCATTTAAAAAGCTATAAAAAGATAAAAAAGCTGTAGTTATAAAGGGCAAATCTACATTAAATTCTTTAAATAAATTATCAAATTGTGGAAGTATAAGAAGGACAATAGCACAAAAAGCAGATATTAAAGAAAGCAAAACAAAGGAAGGATAAGCTAAAGCCTTTCTTAATTTTTTTAAATTTTGCAGTCTTTTTTCTTTTAACTCGTATAATCTAGCAAAAATTTTGCTAAGCTCTGCGCCGTGGCTTGTTAATTCTAACAGAACAAGCTCTATTTTGCTAAAATAAAACGAACTATTTTCAAAGGCTGATTTTAAATTTTGACCGCTATTTAAAAGCCTTGATATTGTTTGTAAAAATGCTTTTGTCTCTTTTTTCGAGGATTTTTGTAGCTCATTTATGGCTTCTTGCAAACTTATATTTGCTTCTAGGAGTATGGATAATTCTTTATAAAGCATTGCTAAATTTGAGTCTTTTATCTTTTTTTTAAAAAAGTTAGTAGAAAGCTCTTCTATACTTTCTAGTTTTAAGCCCTTATTTATAGCTATTTTTTGGGCTTGAAATTTATTTTTTGCCCTTATTATGAGTTCTTTATTATCTTTGCTTTTAAGCTTATATTTCAAACCAAGACCCTGTGCATTTCATCTACGCTGCTTATACCTAAATTAATCTTTTTTAAAGCATTTTCAAACATAGTTTCAAAGCCCTTTTCTCTAGCCTTACTCATGAGTTCTGCTCTAGAAGCAGACTTTCTTATAAGCTCCGCAAACTCTTCATCTATAAATAAAAACTCGCTTACTAATTCCCTGCCTAAATACCCCTTATAATTACACTTTCTACAAGATCCAGCTTCAAAAATGTTTCTATTAAGATTATCTATTTTTTTCTTAGATATTTTCTTGCAATAAGGGCAGAGTTTTCTAAGCAGCCTTTGTGCTATCACAGCACTAAGTGCACAAGATATTAAATAAGGCTTTGCCTTCATATCAAGCATTCTAAAAATAGCAGAAATTGAGTCATTTGGATGCAAGGTAGAAAAGACTAAATGCCCGGTCATAGAGGCTTTTAAAGCTATATCAAGGCTTTGTTCATCTCTAATTTCTCCTATCATGATAACATCAGGATCTTGTCTTAAGATAGATCTTAAGGCATTGTTGAAATCAAGCCCAGCCTTTTCATTTAGTAAAATTTGTTGAACCATATCCATTCTGTATTCTATGGGATCTTCTGCTGATATTATTTTTTTACTTTCACTTTTTATTTCATTTAAGGAAGCGTATAAGGTCGTGCTTTTACCGCTGCCTGTTGGTCCTGTAAGTAGTATGAGTCCGTGTGGAAGCTTTATTGTTTGTTTATATTTTTCAAGTCTTTCTTCATCAAAGTTAAGATCTTTTAGGCTTATAAATTCAGCCTTTCTTTTTAGAATTCTAAGCACTATGCTTTCTCCGTTTATAAGAGGCAAAGATGAGAAGCGAAAATCATATTCTAAGCCTTTAACTTCCATAGAAAAACTACCATCTTGAGATATTCTTTTTTCAGCCACATTAAGATGAGCTAGAATTTTTATGTAAAAAATTAAAGCCTCATGTATTTCTTTTTCTAGTCTTGTAAAAGTAAACATTAGCCCATCTACTCTAAATCTCACGATAGCATCTTCTTCATTAATCTCAAAATGTATATCGCTTGAATTTATTTTTATAGCCTCAGAAGCTATAAGTCTAAAAAGTTTTGAAACAGCGCTTTGTTCATTATCACTCTTGCTTTTTAGTTCCTGTTTTAATTCTTTACATAGATTTTTTATCTCTTTTTCTAGGCAAAATTTATCTAAGATCCTTAAAATTTCATTATTGCTAGATATGCAAAATTTTACATTCTTATCATCAAAGATAGAAGAAATTCTATCTAGTAATCTTATATTAAAAGCACTACAAGTGCTTATGTAAATACTTTCATTATCTTCTTTAAAAAAGAGTAGTTCTTTGCCATCTAAAAAAGAAGGAGGCATTTTTTCAAGTAAGCTAGTATTTATTTGCTCTTTGCTTAAATCCACAAAGTCTAAATTTTTAAAGGAGGCAAATTTTTTTAAAAAAATTTCTTCTTCCATAGATAAAAAATCACATATCTCATCAAGTAATATTATTTTTTGCTCATATAGCTCACATAATGTAAGATCTAAATTTTTTAAAGCCTTTAAATCCTCTATACTACTTAGCTTAGCATTTATTTTATTTGATATTTTTTCTAAGAATTTTTGCATAATTTTAGGCTAGAGAAAAGCTTTCAAGATCCTTTATTGTTCCAACTAGGATTACATTATCTCCCACATCTACAAGTGTTGTTTCTAGCTCTGGAAACATTATCCACTCATCAGTTCCCTTTTTATAAGCAAGAAGTTTCATATTTTGGGCTAATTGCTTTAAGCTATATCCTACAAGGGTATCATCTATTAGAATTTTCACAGCTCTTATGGTGTTTGCAGATAGGTCAATCACTTCAAATTTGCTATGAGATAAAAATTCTCTAGCAAGTCTTACTGCACTTTCTTTTTCTGGATAAATGACCTTAGATGAGCCAAGCTTTGATAGAATTTGTCCATGCACTTGCGATGTAGCCTTTGTTATCACCGTTTCTACGCCTATTTCTTTTAATGCCATTAGTGTTAGTATACTTTTTTCTATGTTTTCACCTATGCTAACTATTACTATATCAAGATCTTGAAATCCGGCTTCTTTTAAGGCTGATCTATTGGAAGAATCAAGTATATAAGCGTAATTTACCTTATCTTGTAAGGGCTTAAGATTATTTTCGTCTATATCAGCTATTATTACATTTTCTCCTCCATTTATAAGCTCATTTGCTAGGACTGATCCAAATTTTCCAAGCCCTATTATTCCATAGCTTGTGTTATTTTTCATAAATACACCTTTCCTTGCGGGTATTTTAGGAATTTTTCTTTTTCCTGTGTAAAAATGGACATTAAAAAGGCAAAAATTCCTATTCTACCTGTTATCATTAGTAAAGTTATTATCAACTTGCTTTCATCGTTAAATAAGGCACAAAGAGATAGTGTTTTTCCATCTCCTACGGAAACCCCAACCGTCGCAAAGGCTGAGCTTACTTCAAATAATATATTTATGAAGCGATGCTCAGGTTCTAAAAGACTTATTATAATTACGCAGATAATAACATAAGTTATAGAACCAACCGTTATAACAAAGGCTTTTTTTATGGTTTCATCTGTTATTTCATAGTTAAATATATGTATTGATCTTGCATTTTTTATAACCCAGTAAGTATATATTAAAAGCACAGCTACTGTTGTTATTTTGATACCGCCTGAGGTTCCACCCGGACCGCCTCCAATCACCATAAATAATGAGCCAAAAAATAAAGAAGCGTCTTTTAA
>CASFHJ010000121.1 GCA_949294425.1 uncultured Campylobacter sp. | reverse complement strand
GTAAGTATGACTTCAAGATTTTACCGCTTTTGCCTCTTGTAAGTAAAGCATTGAGGCTTTCAAAGATATTAAGTATCAAAGATGACTTAACTTTTCACAAGAGCTCTCTTAATGCTTTGTATGCCACACAAAGTATTTTATGGAAAGAAGGAAAATGCTTTGATGTGGCGTTTTTCAACAGCAAAAAGGAGCTGTGTGAGGGAACTAGAAGCAATATAGTTGTGCAAAAGGGCGGGAAATACTATACACCAAAACTTGAATGTGGGCTTTTAGCTGGAATCTACCGGCAGTTTTTATTGCAAATTGGAGCAATACAAGAATGTGTGCTGTTTTTAGAGGACTTGCAAAATACAGATAAGATATATTGTATAAATTCTGTAAGAGGGCTTGTGGAAGTAAAATTAGAGTGAACTAATAATTATAAAATATAAGCATTTGAGAATGTTGTTAAGCCGCTCTTTACTTACACTGGGTTATAATACAACGAAATCTTATATTTAGAGAAATGAAAATGACTGCCAGCGCTATATACCAAGAGCTAAAACAAAGCTATAACATAAAACAAATCGCACAAAAACTAAATCTTCACATAGGAACTCTAAAGAGATGGGAAGCCACACAAAAGATTCCCAATGATTATCTCTATGATCTTAATTTTTTACTTAACAACAAATATAATATTCCAAAAGAAAACTTTAGAAGTCATAATGAATTTTTTACTAAAAAAGAAGTGGCTAAATATTGCTTTGAAGTACTTAAAAATTTCTTAGAAATTCATAAGATAGATAGCGAAGAATATGTCTTTATAGAGCCAAGTTGTGGAAATCTTAGTTTTTATGAGCTAATGCCAAAGGATAAGAGAATAGGTATTGATTTAGAATACAAAAATGATGAAATTTTGTGCCAAAATTTTCTATCATTTATGCCGAATTCCTTAACGCAAACAAAAGAAGAGTTTAAATCGCTAAAATATAACTTAAAAGATACAAAACCTCAAAAAATACAAGCATACAACCTAAAACACAATAAGAGCTTCGAAAAATACCTTATATTAGGTAATCCACCTTTTGGACTTCGTGGAAACCTTGCTTTACGTTTTATCAACCATGCTAAAAATTTTGCCGACTTTGTTGCCTTCATTTTGCCACCACTTTTTGATAGTGATGGCAAGGGTAGTCCTAAAAAAAGGGTGCAAAATTTTACCTTAGCCCTGAGTGAAAAATTGCCTTTAAACAGCTTTATTTATCCAAATGGTAAAGAAGTAGAAGTAGCCACACTTTTTCAAATTTGGGTTAATAATCACCTCATTGATACACAAAAAATACGGCTTGATAAAGAGGGCAAAAAGACTTGTAAGGAATATATAAAGATTTATTCCTTAAGTGATGGTGGTACCCCATCTAGCACAAGAAACAAAAATATGTTATATAAATGCGATGTGTATTTACCTAGCACCTGCTTTCATTCACAGAACAATCCACAAATGAGAATCTACTATGATTTTGAATCCTTACCACACAAAAGAGGCTATGGAATAGTGATTCTAAAGGAAAAACATAAAATTAAAAAAGCATTACAAAGTATAGATTGGCAAAAAGTAAGCTTTTTAGGGACAAATTCTAGCTTAAATCTACGCACTTCTTTAATAGAGAATGCTCTTATACAAAAGGGATTTTATGATAGGGAGCTTTTTAATGAATATTAAAGATATTGCAAAAGCTGTATTTGATGAGATAGAAGCTGAAGTTAATAAAAACACTAAGTGGAAGAGTGATTCTACCTATATACGCATTAGACATTTACAGATTGATAAAAGAGGAAGTTTTGGCGAAAGGCTACTACGAGATATTTTTTCTAAGGAGCGAAATATCAGTTTAGCTTATCAAGACGGAGACCAAGGTGAGTGGGATATAAAAATAAATGATGTAAGAATTGAAGTAAAGACCTCTAGCCTTGATGTAAATAATAAATTTCAAAATGAGCATATTAAAGATACTAAAAATTGTGATTATATTTGTTTTATAGGAATCGCACCAAATGCTATTTATATGAGATTAGAAAAGATAAATGAGATTAATTTTTCTACGCTTCATAATAGAGGACAAAGAGGCACGGGAGCTGGATATAAATGGGATTTAAAACCACAAGATATGCAAGAAGTAAAAACTAGGGAGGAAGTCGTATCGCTTTTTTATGAAAAGATAGGACTTAATAAAAAAACCATCAAAAAAATACTCAAAAAGTAAATACAAGCATTTTTTATATATTTAAAATACTTTGCACTTTTATACAGAAAGGTTATTTTTTAAATACCATGAAACACGAAAAGTTTTAATCATCTATAATTCTCATTTTTACTTATAATATCCTGGCTAAGTTTGAAAAAATTTCATAAATTCTGTGCGAGGGCTTGTGGAAGTAAAATTATAAAAATATTAAGATTGATTTCTTAGTAAGTAAAGCAAAAGAAGGTATTTATCATACTTTTCTAGCCACAAACATAGAGCTAACGCCAAAAGAAAAATTTTCAAAAAACATCATATCAAATCCAGCCTCTTTTAGCTCTTTTATAAAGTCATCTTTAGCTAAAAAACCCTCTATGGACTCGGGTAGATATTTGTAAGCATCTTTATTTTTACTTATATAGCCACCGATAATTGGAAGTATATATTTTAGATAAAGATCCCTTGTAAGTGCTATAAGCCCACCTTTTTGTCTTTTTGTAAATTCCAAAACTAGTAAGATACCACCTTTTTTAAGAACTCTTGAAAATTCTGCTAAAGCCTCTTTTCTCTCTACTACATTGCGTATGCCATAACTTATGCTAAGTATGTCAAATTCATTATCATTTTGAGGTAAGTTGTTTGCTAAGGCTTGCACAAATTCTACTTCCTTAAATTTTTCTCTTGCAAGCTCTAACATGCCCTTACTTGGATCTAAGCCTTGTATTTTTTTTATTTTTTTACCTTGTTCCTTGCTGCACTCTTGCCACATTTGTATCATATCGCCAGTGCCACAAGCTACATCTAAAATATTTAAAGAATCTTTAGGATCAAAGCAACGCAAAACCTTGCTACAAGCACTTTTTCTCCAGTTAATATCAACCCCAAAGCTTAAAATTCTGTTAGCCTTATCATAGCTAGGTGATATTTCATCAAACATAGCTATGATTTTTTCTTGTTTTTGTGAGGATTTATTCATTTACAATGAGCGCAAAAATCTGTATAAGCACTAAGTTCTAGTCTGTTTATTAAGGTTCCTACACTTTTTTCTATTTCTTCTTGATATTTTGATAAATTTGTATCTTTAAATTTTAAATCACTAATCTTGCCACAATTTGAACAAATCATATGCATATGAGGTTCTTCATATATATCATAGTATGCCTTTTGATTTGGAACATTTACCTCTACTACTAAGCCTTGTTCTTGCAGGGTGTTTAAATTTTTATAAACCGTGGCTAAGGATATAGAAGGATACTCACTTTTAACCTGAGCGTATAATTCATCTATAGTTGGGTGCTCATGCTTTTTTAAGATCTTAAGCACACAAAGCCTTTGTGGTGTGGCTTTTAAGTCATGTTGTTTTAGCAAATTAAGTAGTTCCATATTTAAACCTTTTTTTGTTTTATTTATTATACACAAAAAAACCTTATATTTATTAATATTTTATATCAATTAGTAAAAAAAGATAAATTTTCTCCTAAAATTCTATCACATAGGGATTTAGTGTCTATTTTTAAGTGTTTTTCAATATCAAAAGTACTTCCATGTTCTATAAAAAAATCCTCATACTCAAAGCTAACTAGCCTAATATTTATACTATGTTTTTGCAAAAAATTTGAAAGCAAAGAGGCTACGCCGCCTATCTTGGCACTATCGCTAAATACAAACCAAAGTTTAGTTCTTTGTGCTAAATTTTTTAAAAATTCCTCATCTAAGGGTTTTGCAAAGATTAAATCCACCAAATTTGCGAATTTATTTTCCTTGCTTAATTCATCTTGCACCTTTTTTGCCCTACCAACACCTTGTCCATAAGCTATGAAAGCTATTTTAGAATCTGCATACTCCAAAAGCTCGGCTCTTGCATATTGTATTTTACTGGGCTTAAACTCATCATCTAGCAAAAAAGAACCCCTTGGGTATCTAAAGGCAAAAACTCCCTTATGAGAAAGAGAGTAAGACATGATGTTTTTTAGCATATGCTCATCTCTTGGTGCAGCTAGACTTATATTTGGTATGGCTGATAAAAAGCTTATATCAAAAGCTCCTTGATGGGTTTCGCCGTCCTCTCCAACTATGCCAGCCCTATCTATAGCAAAAACTACATTTAAATTCATAATAGCACAATCGTGTATGATTTGATCATAAGCTCTTTGTAAAAAGGTGCTATAAATGGCTATAAAAGGTTTAAAGCCCTCTTTTGCCATGGCTGCCATGGAAGTTACTGCGTGTTGTTCTGCTATGGCTACGTCCCAAAACCTGTTAGGGTATTTTTCTATCAACTTATCAAGCCCTGTTCCACTTGGCATAGCTGCTGTTACACCTACTATTTTATCGTTATCTCGGGCTAGGTCTAAAAGATAAGTAGAAAATATCTCGGTAGCTGACTTTTTGGTAGAGTCTTTTTTTATAGGCTTTGCAGTATCAATATCAAAAGCACCTACACCATGCCAACTAGCATTCTTGCCCTCTGCTGGTTCATAACCCTTGCCTTTTATAGTTTGCGCATGCACTATACAAGGCTTTTTAATGGCTTTTGCCTTTTTAAAAGTATTTATAAGCTCTTTTATATCATGCCCATCAACAGGACCTATGTATTCAAGCCCCATTTCTTCAAATAAAAGTCCCGGGGTAATAAGCTTAAAACTATCTT
>CASFHJ010000120.1 GCA_949294425.1 uncultured Campylobacter sp. | reverse complement strand
GAATGCTAGTTTTACACAATTTTGAAGTTCAAAATCTCACTATGTGTGAATTTTCAAAGCTAAATATTTTTCTAATTATCATACGCCTTCTTTACTTCCCCATAATCTTATGTGTAACCTATCGCTGTAATTATATCCATTTTCTATGCAAAATTTAGCCACCTCCTTGGCATTTTTTTTAAGTTCTTTTTCATTACTACCCATTGGCATACAAAAAACCTCTGCACTAGCTATATTTATTATTTCAGCTATTTCCTTTTTAGCCATATCATTTTTTATAATCTTTTCATCAAGCACAAATTTATAAAAGCTAGTTTTTGAGTTTAAAACTATGTTTTTTATAGCCTCTTTTTTTATTCTCTCCTCTTTTAAAAGCCCACTATTGCTAAGCTTAACGCTAAGAGCAAAGACGCAGTCTTTATATATAGGGTATTTATTAAAGTCTATAAATATACTGGCATTGCTTTCAAAATGAAGTTCTAAATTTAAAGCTCTTAGCTCATCTAAAAGCCCTAAAAAGTCCTTATCTTTGTGGTGCAGGGTTGGCTCTCCACCGGTTATTACCACTATGGGAGAGAAATCTTTTTTAAGTCTTTTTACCTGAGTTAGAAGTTCATCTTTACTTAAATTTTTATAATCATTTTTAAATTCTTTTGTAAAAACGGCTCTTATGGTATCACAGCCTCTTAGAATTTTGCCATTTTTTTCCTTTTTAACATCAAAACCAAAGCAGTTAAAATTACAACCAGCAAAACGTATGAAAATAGCTAATCTCCCAGCAAATTTGCCCTCACCTTGCAAGGATAAAAAATACTCAACTATCTGCATAAAAGTCCTTTCTTTGTGATTATAGTCAAAAAAATACATTTTGTGAATAAAAATCATTTTTTAAAGTTAAATTTATATTTCTGCTTGTATAATTTTAAGAATGTTTATCAATATAATTTTTAGATAGGAAGGGCATGGAATTTTTAAAATCCTATATAGACTATATAATCATAGCTGTCTTGGCTTTGATGGCTTTTATAGCTCTTTGGTGTATCATAGAAAGAATCTTATTTTTTAGAAAGGTTAATGTTAAAGATTATCAAAATAAAGATGACTATGACAATGCTCTTAGCGAAAATTTAACCACCATATATATAATCTACTCAAATGCTCCTTATATAGGACTTTTAGGCACGGTTCTTGGTATAATGATAGTTTTTTATGATATGGGCTTAAGCGGAAACATAGACGTAAAATCCATAGTTGTTGGCTTATCTTTAGCTTTAAAAGCTACTGCTTTGGGGCTTTTGGTAGCTATACCTGCTTTAATGGCTTATAATGCCTTGCTTAGAAAAGTATCCATACTTAGCTCAAAGTGGGAAAGCAAATGATAAGACTTCCTAAGGAAAGTGGTTTAAATGTAGTGCCATTTATAGATGTTATGCTAGTTTTACTAGCTATAGTTTTAAGCATATCTACTTTTATAGCGCATGGACAAATAAAAATAGAGCTACCAAAGGCACAAAATTCTGCTGCAATTTCAAATGATAATAAAGAAAAATTAGTTATAAGCATAAGCGCTGAAAATATCTTTTATGCAAATGACAAAGAAATAGATTTTAACTCTTTGCAAGAGCGTATAAATGAGCTTTCTAAGGATACCTTAGTGGAGTTAAAAACAGATAAAAATTCTAAATTTGATAGCTTTATGCAAGTTATAAGCTTGCTTAAAAATAAAGAACATCAAAATTTTCAAATCATAACGGAGAAAAGCAGATGAAAATTTCACACAAAAAACAAGCCTTTATTTTAACTTGTCTTATATTTACGCCACTTTTGTTATTTCCTTTTTTTAATGATTCTTTTGAAAAGGACGCAAAGGCTGATAATAAAATGAATTTGCTTGTGGCGCATTTTGTTGTAAAGGATAATCACTCCTTAACTCCACCTGCTAAGTCTGCCCCGCAAAAAGAAGAAAAAATAGTAAAAAAGTCTAAAAAGATAGAAAAAACACAGAAAAAACAAGTAAAAAAAGAAAGAAAAAAGCCTGAAAAACTAAAGGATATAAAAGAAGCATTAGTTGCAAATTCAGCCCCTCAAATCCAAACCCTAATGATAGGCAAGGATAATAATGAGTTTTTAAGAGCCGTAAAAAAAGCCGTTGATAAAGCTACCATAGATACTTATCCAAGACAGGCTAGACAAATGAGACTAAGCGGAAATGTTTTGGTTGAATTTACTTGGCTTGATGGCTCAAGGCTAGGTTTTGTAAGGGTTGTTCAAAGCTCTGGACATAAAATTTTAGATGATACTGCCATAAGAGCCATTAAAAGAGCCTCAAAAGACTTTCCTACTTATGAAAGAAATGTAAAGGTAACTCATAAATTAAGATATAACATAAGCTAAGATTAGCCTAAATAGCGAGTTGCTGGGCTTTTTAAAAGTCCCAGCATTTTATTTATTTTTTGGCATGAGGATTTAGCATATTTTCAGGCTTTAAAATTTCATCTATTTGCTCCTTACTTAAAAGTCCACGCTCTAATGCAAGTTCAGCCACAGGTTTTCCTGTTTGCATGGCTTCCTTTGCGATAGAGGCTGAGTTCTCATAGCCTATGTAAGGATTTAAGGCAGTTACTATACCAACAGAATTATAAACAAAGTCAGCACAAATCTTTTCATTTGCACTAATTCCATCTATGCACTTATCAGCCAAGGTATACATAGCCTTTTCAAGCATGATGATGGAATTAAAAAGATTATAAGCAGCCACAGGTTCAAAAACATTTAGTTGTAGTTGTCCGCCCTCACAAGCCATGCTTATAGTAACATCAGAGCCAATTACTTGAAAGCAGACTTGATTTACTACCTCAGGTATTACAGGGTTTACCTTGCCCGGCATTATAGAGCTTCCGGGTTGCATTTTTGGTAAATTTATCTCATTTAAACCACATCTTGGACCAGAGCTTAATAATCTTAAGTCATTACACACCTTAGAAAGCTTAACTGCAACTCTTTTTAAAACCCCGCTTATTTGCACAAAGCCGCCTGTATCTTGTGTGGCTTCTATTAAATCCTCAGCCACTACAAAATCATGTCCGCTAACCTCTCTTATCTTTTTTTCAACCACCTTTGGGTAATCTGGGTGGGAATTTATACCAGTTCCTATGGCAGTTCCGCCTAAATTTATCTCAAGTATAAGCGCTCTTGCTTCTAAAACCCTTTGTATATCCTCAGCTATCATAACTGCAAAGGTCTTAAATTCACGTCCCAAGGTCATAGGCACGGCGTCTTGAAGTTGGGTTCTACCCATTTTTAATACATTTTTAAACTCATCAGCCTTTCTTTCATAGGATTTTTTAAGATGCTCCATAGCCTTAGCTAAATCACTTAGATAATCATACAAGGCTAGCTTTATAGCCGTAGGGTAGGCATCATTTGTGCTTTGAGACAAATTTACATGATCATTTGGGTGCAGGTATTGGTATTCGCCCTTTTTATGCCCCAAAAGTTCAAGCCCTATGTTTGCTATAACCTCATTTGCATTCATATTTGTGCTAGTTCCTGCTCCACCTTGTATCATATCAACTACAAATTGGTCATAATACCCGCCCTCTAAGATCTTATCACAAGCCTTTGTTATGGCTTCTTTTTTTTCTGTATCAAGTAAGTTAAGCTCGTGATTTGCCATTGCAGCGGCTTTTTTCACTCTGGCTAAGGCTCTTACAAAGCGAGGGAAATTTTTTAATCTATCATGGGATATATCAAAATTTTCTACAGCTCTAAAGGTTTGCACCCCGTAATAAACATCGTTAGAAATTTCTAACTCACCGATAAAATCGTGTTCTTTTCTTGTGGACATGAGATTCCTTTAATGATAATTTAGCACCATAGTGCCATGTGGATATTTTAGCAAAACTCTTAAAAAAGTTATCTTTTTTAGGGCTTAGTTTAAATTTTTTGAAGTATTTTTTAAATATGTTTTAAAATTTATAAGCATAGCCTAGATAAATGCCTAGATCCTTAGTTGTTGGCTTAAATGCTAGTTCGTCAGGATTAAGCAGGGCTTGTTTGTATCTTCTTTGCGTGTATCTTGCACTAAGTTCTATTTCATTATTTATGCTTAGATCTAGTATAAAACCTGCTTTTAAACCATAAAGAAAGCCAGAAGCAATACTTTTATATATGTATGAATCTATGGAATTTTGCCTTATTACAAGATCTTGATTTTGCATATTAAAACTTGAATATCCCCCGTAAAAACCAAGTAAGCCTTTAATGCTTTGTGTAAGGCTTGGAGTAAAATCATAGCCAAGGGCAAAGTCAAGGCTAAAGGTTTTACTTTTATATGTATAATCCCTTGTTCCTGTGTTTGTGGGCGTTATAACCCTAGAGTTTACATTAAATCTCTTTCCATAGCCTATGCTTGTGTAAATTCTATGCATTTTAGAAAATCTATAGCCAAATTTAAAGGCTGAGTCATTTGATATATCTTTTATTTTATCAAAGACATAATCTCCATTTTCATCAAGCTTAGAGATAGTTAGATTATCCTTATCTACAAAAACGCCCTTTGAAAAACCTGTTTCAACTCCTATAAAAAAGCCTGAATTCTCATCAGCAAAACATAAAGACATAAGAAAGATAAATGAAAGCAAAAGCCTTTTCATAACGAGTCCTTAAAAATAAAATATTTAAAATTTATAAGCATAGCCTAAATAAAGAGCTACATCGCTAGTGCTTGGTTTTATAGACATATCTTGTATATCTTTTTTAGAATAAGTTCTTTGAGTGTATCTTAAGCTAAGATCTATTTCATTTTTTTCATTTATATCAAAGATAAAACCAGCTTTCACACCATAAGCAAGACCTAAAAAGTTTTTATTAACACCCTGAGTAAAGGCTGGATAGGCGTAAGCTTTGTCATCTATTTTTAAGTTAAGATTAGAATATCCAAGATAAAGTCCTAGCAAGGTTTTAAACTCCTTTGAAATGCTAGGAGCAAAGTCATAGCCTAGAAAAAGATCAAGGCTTTTTGCGTTTATTTTGTAACTATTTCCTATATAAGCAGAGGGGAAAAAAGTATAACCTGTGAGTATTTCTTTGTCGATTCTACTTCCATAAGATAAGCTAGTGTAAAATCTATGATACTTAGCAAGGATATAGCCAACTTTTATAGCCAAATCCTTACCTAAGCCGTAGACATTTGAGCTCTTATAGCTTACTTCAGCAGCTCCATCATATATATCTGGAATTGGGAGTTTTTTATTTCTATCTTTTAGCATGCTTGAGGATAAGGCACCCTCAAAACCAAGAAAAAAGCCCTCATTTGCAAAAAGACTTGCCTTAAGGATAAAGGATAGAAATAAAAAGCTTAAAAATAAATTCTTAAACATAAATAAAAGCCTTTAGAATTTTATTTGGCAATTTTATATGATTTTTCTTAAAAGATTTTAAATAGGGCTAAATTTTTAGCCCCTAACTTAAAATTTATAAGCATAGCCTATGTATAGACCAGTTTCGCTACTTGTAGGTTTTATCTTATCTGGATCTAAAGGAATACCTTTTTCAGAATAATCCCTTTGAGTGTATCTTAAGCTAAGATCTATTTCATTGTTTTCATTTATATCAAAGATAAAACCAGCCTTCACACCATAAGCAAAGCCTGAAAATCTTTCTTTATAAGAGACTATATCTCTATCTCCACCTGTGTATTGATTATCCATTTTTCCATCTATTGATAGGCTTGAATATCCAGCATACACTCCAAGTAAGCCTTTAATTCCATCTGAAATACTAGGGCTAAAATCATAGCCTAGCAAGAGGTCTGTGCTGGTATTATTAAGCTTAAAGGTTTCATTTAAACCGCCGCCTATACTATCAGCTATACTCACGTGATTTTCGACGCTAGGTCTTTGTCCAACACCTAAGCTTATATAGGCTCTATGACTTGGGTTAAATCTATATCCAACTTTTATAGCCCCGTCAAAGGCACCAGCATTAATGCTTTCTGATTTGTAGTTTATAGTGTTAATAGCAGGTTCGGCATTAGTTACTAAGACTGAGTTTTTATCCTTAAAAGAGCCATAAGCAACCCCAAGTTCTGCACCTAAGAAAAAGCCCTCATTTTCATCAGCAAAGCAAGAAGATGAAAGAGCCAAAACAGCTAAGAGTGAAACTAAATTCTTTCTTTTTAACATAAAAAGCCTTTCGATGATAAGTTAAAACAAAAAAGCTGATTATAATAAAAAAAAAAAAAAAGAAGTCAAGTATTTTTATTTCAAAAATTTACAAAAGTTAACTGAGATAAAATTTGTTACTTTTTGTAAGCTTAAGTCCTTTTAAATTCTAAAAATATTAAAAAATTTAAGAATTTTTTAATCTTATTTGCCATTTATTTACCAAATTTTTGAGCTATTATCTGCCTTAAGTCTTTATATATAGGCTTTTGAGAGGCATTTTGTCTTTTTTTTTTTTGTATAAACTCGCCTTTGCTATTTTAAACCTGAAAGGAAAAATGTGAGTTTAAGATCTTCTTTTAAAAAGCCCCTTTGTTCTTTGGCTTTGCTAAGCACTCTTGGCTTTGCACAAGATGTTACTATAAGTAATGTTAATACTCTTGGTGCTTATTTTAGCTACGATAGAGATACAAATAGGGTTAGTTCAAATTCTTATCTAACAAGTGGTGGTATGACGGGTTTAGCTAATGGTGATACCTTAAGTATCGATATAGGCAATAATTTTTCTACCCGCCTTACTCAAGGTAAGCCCTTTTATTTTAACACAGACATTCCAAATGCTTCCTCGCCTCAAGGCTCTTTTTCTCTTTAGATGTAAGTAGCACAAATAGTGCGGTAACTATAAACAATACTACCACAGATAATCTAGTCTACATAGATAATTTTGAAATTTCAGCCTCCACTTTAAACGCTACTAATGTCTCATTTAGAGCCTTAAATGGACAAAGCATAGTAAACTCAAATGTAAGCTTAACAGGCACAAATTCAGGCTCTGGTGTGCCTAATTTGGCTGATTTAAATTTGCTTGATAAAAATTCACAAATTCTAATAAGCCAAGGTGCTTCCTTGCTTGTAAATGGAAACCTTAGCTTTAATGATTCTTCAGTGATTCACATAGAAAGTGATGGAAGTAATACTCACTCAAATTTCGTAGTTACAGGAGAGGTAAGTGGCACTGGCTCTATCTTTGCCATAAGCGCTACTCAGTATAAAGCCTTAGAATTTGATCGCTTTGTGGTGCTTCAAGCACAGGGCGGTATAAACTCAAACTCTGATAATTCAAACTATGCAACGGCTTTTTTAAAAAGAGCTTTTAGTGAAATTTTAAGTGATTCAAGCATAAATTTAGGAAGCTTTGAAGCCAGAGAGCAGAACCTAGCTAATTTCGTAAACTATGATGTCTGGGCTGAAAGAGTAAATGGGACAAATGGCTTATCTTATGGGGTGATGAGTGGCTCTTTAAATGCAAATGCAAGAGATATGGACTATGTTTTAAATGCAAAAAACACCTACCTAGGCACTTTAAGAACGCAGTTACAAGAGGCTAGAAATGAGGCTCTTGATGTTGATTTACGTTCGCAAATGCAAGAAGCTATCTTTGATCTAGATGAGCAAATGCAAGCTCTTAGTGCTTATACCTCGGCTTCAAACCAAAATGAAAAAGACGCGGCTTTAAGAGCTTATAATAATTTATTTATAAAAGATGAGCAAACGCTTGATTTAGCTACAAAGTTAATAGATAAGAATGTAGCTTCATCGTCTTTGAAAAATTACGTAGCCTTTGAAATGCTAAATTCACCCTCTCACAAGGCAAGTGTGGCAAGTGATGTGCTAAGATCAGCTAATAGCATAGCAAATTCAAACTCCGCAATCTCATCTCAAAATCAAATCATAAATTTATCAAATGAAGCAATCATAAATGCAAGAATGGTTTATCTTAAAAACCCTTACGCAAGTGATGAGAAAAAAATGGGAACCATGGCTTTTGATGAGGCTGGTAGAACCTATGCTGCATTTATCAATAACACAAATAACGGCTTGTGGGCGAATTTCTTTGGAGGTCAAAACTTACTAAATCACGACTCAGCCTCTGTGCTAGGTGCAAGTCTTGGTTTTGATAGAAGAATAGATGATTATAGCTTACTTGGAGTGTATCTTAGCTATGCTGATGTGAATTTAAGAGATGATATTATCAGCGAGGAGGGCAAAACTTATCAGGCGGGATTTTATTATAATAAAAATTTCTCTAACAACGTGGAGCTAGATTTAAAGGCAAATTTTTCCTTTAATCCTACTAAGCAAAATTATTTCTTAGGTTCTTATGATGTGAGCTCATCTTTTACTAGGAATTATTACTCCTTATCTGCCTTGGTGGGTAAGGTAATGGAGCTAGGAGATAGCGGGGCTACTTCTATAAAACATTTTATAGGACTTAATTACTACAATAGCTACACACCAGCTTATAGCACGAATTCTGATTTTTCTTTAAAACATGCCTCTTACGCTGCTGATGCCGTATCATTTGATGTGGGTATAGCCTTAAAGCAGTATTTTAATGAAAATTCTTTCTTTTTCATAGGACCTAAGATAGAGCAATTTGTCTTAAGCGACTCATCTTTTTACAATGTGGCTTTGGACGGGACAAGTAATTTTACTAGCATAGATACTAGCAGGGTTAATCAAAACAGAACCTACGCTCAAATACTAGCAGGAAGTAAGCTTGACTTAAACAATGACGGACTTGCCTTAAATTTATCCTTAGCTGCTAAGTCTTTGATAAGTAAGAGAGTTTATGATAGCGCTGATAATTTCATAAGTGCTCAAGTTGGCATTAGATGGGAGTTTTAACTTCTTTTAAGCTAATGCTTAGGAGAAAGTTAAAATTTTACAAGCCTATCTCTAGTGTCAAAATAAATTTCACTCTTTGCCCTTATCTCTATCTTAGCCTTTAAAAGCTCTTCTAAGATGATAATAGGGCTTAGATTATAAGGTTCAAAAAGCTTGGCTCTTATTTGAATTTCTTCTTTTATGCTAAGTGGTTTTTGTAAAAATTTATCAAAGCTTTTAAATTTATTTTCACAAAGCTCGTTAAAGGCTTTAAAAGAAAGCAAAAGTATCTCATCTTTTGAGATAAAAATTTTCTCGCACTCATCTTGTATGCTAAATCTAGAGCTTTTATTTTTAAAATGAGAGTAAAAGAGTATATGTGATTTTAAAGGCTTGTTATCCACGCTTATAGAGGCTGATAAAAGGCGGTAGTTTAGGAATTTTTCCTTAAAAATATCATAATCTTTTTTTTCCTTTTCAAGCCTTGCTACCTCCTCGTAAAGCTCTATCCTTTCCTCTACGCTACCGGGTAAAATTTGCTTACTTATGGGACATGAAAATTCATTTGTAACTATCTTGTGTAAATTTTGTTTATTTAAAGCAAAAAAGCAACCGCAGTAGTTTTGGTGATAGAGTTTTTCTTTTTTTGAGAGTTCAAACTGCTTTTGTGTGCCTCCTGCCTTTCTAAAATCAGGAGTTAAAAAATTTATATTGCTGTCCTCGCACTCCTTTTTTATAGCTCTTGTGAGTTGCTCTAGGTCTTTTTTGGGACTCATTAAAAGAGTTGAGGTAAAGAATTTTTTCTTTAGTTTTTTAGCTACTTGCACACTTTTTTGCATTCTAACATCAAAGCAAACATCACAGCGAAGCCCTTTTTCTGGCTCATTTGCATAATGCTTTGCTTGAGAAAACCACTCCTCATAGTCATACTCTCCCTTTATAAGCTCTATGCCAAGCTTATCGCAAGATCTTTTCACATCT
>CASFHJ010000119.1 GCA_949294425.1 uncultured Campylobacter sp. | reverse complement strand
ATGAAAACTAGAATGCAGCCAGTTGCTAAGGTTTTTAATAAATTCCCTAGAGTTGTAAGAGATTTAAGTAGAGAGCTTGGTAAGCAAATAGAGCTAGAAGTAAGCGGAGAAGAGACAGAATTAGATAAGTCCATAGTAGAGGAAATAGGCGATCCTATAATGCACATGATTAGAAATTCTTGCGATCATGGAGTTGAGGATCCAGCTACTAGACTAGCCAATGGTAAGCCTGAAAAGGGGATAATACAATTAAAGGCTTATAACGAGGGTAATCACATAGTTATAGAAATAGCTGACGATGGCAAGGGTCTTGATCCTACAATGCTTAAAAATAAAGCCTTGGAAAAGAAACTTATTTCAGAAAAAGAAGCTGATGATATGAGCGATAAAGAAGCCTTTGGACTCATATTTAAGCCCGGCTTTTCAACGGCTGCCAAGGTTACTAATGTCTCTGGACGCGGCGTTGGTATGGATGTTGTTAAGACAAACATAGAAAAGTTAAATGGTATCATAGATATAGATAGTGAGCTTGGAAAGGGTTCTGTATTTAAGCTAAAAATTCCTCTAACACTTGCTATCATGCAGTCTTTGGTGGTAGGAACACAAGAAGAAATTTATGCCATACCTCTTGCAAGCGTTTTAGAAACGGTTAGGGTGCCAATAGATAGTATTTATACCATAGAAGGTAAAAACGTCCTTAGACTTAGAAATGAGGTTTTATCCCTAGTTAGACTTTCTGATATTTTTGGAGTTAAACAAGTTTTTGAAAGTAGCGATCTAGCCTATGTGGTTATAGTTAGCATAGCAGAAACAAAGCTTGGCATTATAGTTGATAATCTCATAGGGCAAGAAGAAATAGTTATAAAGTCCATGGGAGATTATTTACAAAATATACAGGGTATAGCTGGTGCTACCGTTAGAGGCGATGGAAATGTTATTTTGATAGTTGATGTTGGTGCTATGATGAATTTAGCTAAAAACATCAAAGTAGATATAAAGGCTTCTATAGAATCGGGTGCTAAAAAACTAAAAGAAAAACCAAGTGATTATACCGTTCTTATAGTTGATGACTCTAAGATGGATAGAACGCTTATGCATAAGGCACTTGAACCATTAGGGGTAAGCACACTTGAAGCTACTAATGGGGTTGAAGCACTAGAGATAGTAAAATCAGACAAGGAAATAGACGCTATATTAATAGATATAGAAATGCCTAAGATGGATGGATACACCTTGGCTGGAGAGATTAGGAAGTATTCAAGATATAGATCCTTACCTTTAATAGCTGTTACATCAAGGACTAGCAAAACAGATAGGCTAAGAGGTGTTGAGGTAGGTATGACAGAGTATATAACAAAGCCATATTCTCCAGAATATCTAGAAAATGTGGTTAGAAAAAATTTAAAGTTAGGATAAAACTATGAGCGATAAATTAAGTCAGGTTTTACAAAGACAAAAAGAACAGATAGATAAGCCTTTCAACGAGACACAAGCAGAAGATGAGGTTGTGCAACTTGTTGGTTTTGTAGTTAGCGATGAGGAGTATGCTGTTCCTATATTAAACATACAAGAAATCATCAAGCCCATAGATTATACACGGGTTCCTTCTGTTCCTGAGTATGTTCTTGGTGTTTTTAATATGCGTGGTAGGGTAACTCCTTTGATAGATTTAGCAAGGCTTTTTAATCTAGGTCAGACTAAATTTAACCCACAAACAAGATATATAGTTTTGAAAAATGAAAACAAGGATATTGATTCTTGCGTTGGCTTTGTTATAGATAGATTAACAGAGGCTATTAAGATAAGCAAAGGCATGATAGATCCACCACCTGAAACCATAATAAGAGATAAGGGCATGATCTATGGCATAGGCAAAAGAGATAATAATATTCTTACTATATTAAAGGCTGAAGCCCTATTAAAACGTGATTTTTGATGATAAAACTTTGTGTTTTTGACTTTGACTCCACCTTAATGGATGGCGAGAGCATAGATATTTTGGCTTCTGCTTATGGGGTTGGATCAGCTGTTAGCAAGATAACTTCAGCTGCTATGAATGGTGATTTGGACTTTTTTGAAAGTTTAAATAAAAGAGTATCTTTTCTAAGCGGTATGTCTTATGAAAAGGTGCTTGAACTTTGTAAAAATTTTCCGTTAATGAATGGTGCAAAGGAGCTTATTTCCTATCTTAAAGCAAAAAATATCATAGTAGCTGTTTTTAGTGGAGGCTTTCACGAGGGAGTTGATGAGGCTCAAAAAAAGCTAAATTTTGATATAGCCTTTGCAAATTATTTACATCAAAAAAATGGTATTTTAAGTGGTTTAGTAGGTGGAGAAATGATGTTTTCCAACTCAAAAGGCATAATGCTTAAAAGGTTAAAAGAGCTTTTAAAACTCAAAGATGATGAGGTGGCTTGTGTTGGAGACGGGGCAAATGATCTTTCCATGTTTAAGGAAAGCGGGCTTAATATAGCCTTTTGTGCTAAAGAAATTTTAAAACAAAATGCGAATTTTTGTGTAGATGAAAAGGATTTAAGCAAGATAAAGGACATAATAAAATGAAGACATTTTCTATTTGGTGTGATTATTTAGAAAACAATTTTTTAGATAATGAATTTATAGATCTTATAAACTCAAAGATAATCAACGGAGCCACTACAAATCCAAGCATTTTTAAAAATGCTATATTAAATTCAAACCATTACAAGCAAGAGCTTTCAAAACTAAGCACTAAAAATGCAAAAGAAAAATACGAAGCCTTAGCTATAAAAGACATACAAAAGGCTGCTGATAAACTAGCTTCAAATTACCTTAAAAAAGATGAGGGCTTTATAAGTATAGAAATAGATCCAAGACTACATGATAATAGCTCTTCAAGCATAGAGGAAGCACAAAGGCTAAAAAAACAAATAGCAAGAGATAATCTTATGATAAAGCTTCCTGCTACAGAGGCTTCTTACGAGGCTATGTATCATCTTATGAAAGAGGGTATTAATGTAAATGCTACCCTTATTTTTTCTTATGAACAAAGCTTAAAGTGCTTTGAGGCTTTAAGCTTGGGGCTTAATGATTTTCGCAAAAAAAATGCAAAGTCTATAGAACCAAAGGCTGTTATTAGCGTCTTTGTTAGCCGTTTTGATAGGCTTTTAAATGATAAGGTGATAGAAAAAAATAAGCTTGGAATTTATCTTGCCTCCTTGTCATACCATCATATAAGAGGGCAAAATGAGGCAAATATCAAAACTCTTTTTGCAAGCACGGGTGTGAAGTCTGATGATTTGGAAAAAGATTATTACATAAAAGAGCTTTTATTTGATTCTTGTATAAATACAGCCCCACTTGATGCCATTTATGCTTTTAAGGGCAAAAAGATAGAATTTAAAGAGCCTCTTTCACTTGAAGT
>CASFHJ010000118.1 GCA_949294425.1 uncultured Campylobacter sp. | reverse complement strand
TAAATGATAATTGCGGAGCCCTACATCCCTTAAGTTTAGCCCACGAGGTTAAAAAATTTAGAGCTGATGTGGGCTTTGCCTTTGACGGAGATGCTGATAGATTAGTAGTTATAGACGAAAAGGGAGAGGTAGCAAACGGGGACTCATTGCTTGGGGTTTTAGCACTTTATCTAAAAGAGCAAGGTAGCTTAAATTCATCTGTGGTTGCGACCATTATGAGCAATGGAGCCTTAAGAGAATTTTTAGAAAAAAATGGTATTGAGCTTGCTACTTGTAATGTGGGAGATAAATATGTGCTTGAAAAACTAAAGGAAGTTGGTGGAAATTTTGGAGGGGAGCAAAGCGGACACATCATCTTTTCAGATTACGCAAAAACAGGAGACGGGCTTATAGCTGCTCTTCAGTTTTCAGCCTTAATGCTTTCAAAAAATAAATCAGCCTCTAGTATCTTGTCTCAAATAAAGCCCTACCCTCAACTTCTAAAAAATTTAAAGATATCACAAAAAAAGGATCTAAATAAAATCGAGGGTTTAAAGGAGCTTGAAGACTCTCTTAAGCAAAAGGGTATAGGCTCTTTGTTTAGGTATTCTGGAACGGAAAATTTGATAAGATTGTTGCTAGAAGCTAAGGATAAAAGACTTATAGAAAAGGAAATGAAGCTTGTGCTTGATTTCTTTGAGAAAAATTTAAATGCTTAATATCTTAAGTAAAAAACAAAGCTTTGTGTTTTTTAGCACCTTTGTCTTAGTTTTTTTACTAGATCAATTTGTAAAATATCTAAGCCTAAATGGTATGCGTTATGAAGGATCCTTTATGTCCTTAGTGCTAGTATTAAATGATGGAGTTGCTTTTTCTATGTTTGCTTTTTTGAAGGGCTATTTAAAATACATACAGCTAGCACTGCTAATATTTTTACTAGCTTATCTTTTGTGGCAAAAAAGCTTTTTTAAAGAACATTTCCTAGCCTTTGCCCTGATGCTTTCAGCTGGATTTTCAAATTTACTTGATAGATTTTTATACGGAGGCGTTGTGGATATGTTTTTTTGGCACAAGTGGTTTGAATTTGCTATCTTTAATTTAGCTGATGTAATGATAAACATAAGCGTAGCTTTGATACTAATAAAAGAATTTTTCTTTAAGAAAAAGGATAAAAATGCAAATCTTACTTGAAAATTATAACTGGCTTAAATGGCTTCATTATCTAGCCTTTATATCATGGATGGCTGGGCTTTTTTACCTACCAAGGCTCTTTGTCTATCATAGTGAGAATTTAGAAAACAAGGACTTTGTTAAGATAGTAAAAGTGCAGGAAAAAAAACTTTTTTACTATATACAAAATCCCGCTATGATACTTACTGTGCTAAGCGGATTTTTAATGCTTCTTGCAAATAGCACATTATTAAGTGCTGGAGGCTATATGCACGCAAAACTTACTTTTGCTTTTTTACTGCTTGTTTTTCATTTTAGCACACTTAGCTTTGTAAAAGCTTTTCAAAATGATACTTGCAAAAAAAGCTCTAAATTCTTTAGAATTTATAATGAAATTCCAACCTTGCTTTTAATAGCTATCATTACTATGATGATACTTAAGCCGTTTTAGTTTAAAGCCCTTTTGCTAAAGGGCTTTAAAGCTATTTTGATTTTTGAGCATTATTAAATTCTTGTTTAAGTTTTG
>CASFHJ010000117.1 GCA_949294425.1 uncultured Campylobacter sp. | reverse complement strand
ATAAAAGATGATGATATAGGGCTTGTAAGGGCTTTTTTACCGGCTCATAAAAAATGTTCTTTTTCCAAGCCCTTTTCTAAGACAAAGCTAAAAAGTTTTTATGAGAGTAAAAATTGTGCTATCTTTAGCGATGATGAAGTGAAAAGACTTTTTGATATTGTTAAAGAAGGGTTTTAATCTTATTTATTTTTCATTGCTTACAATGAGCTAAAAATATTAGCTTTATGTTTTAATTACACTGCTTCGCAATATTAATTAAGGCTTGACAAACTTCCACGCTTTAAAGATATATTTTAAAAAATCTTTCAAGCTTTTGCAACTTTTTTTATTTCTCTATTCTATATCCTCTTTTATCAGGTCATATTTATGATATTGCTAGATTATTTAGGCTAAGTAAAAATTACTTAGCAAAAGCTCCCTGCCAAGCTCTGCCTTTTCTTGCTTAAAATTATTCATACCATATTGTAAGCTCCATTCTTTTATATAAAAGTCTTTGTATAAATCCCTTATAAATTCGCTATCATCATAAGTTAGTAAGAATCTATGCTTTGTGTTTTTTAAAATCTCGCATAATCTTTCGTGCTTAAAGCCTGTGTGCAAATTACCTCTTTTGCCATAAAGCCTTGATTTTGTAGCAGAAAAATAGGGCGGATCTAGGAAGATAAAGACATTTTCGCCCTCTTTTAGCAAGAGCTTTTCATAATCCTCACAGCCAAATTCTATCTTTTGAATTATCTTAGCTATATCTTTTAGCCTCTCAATAGAGCTTTGTGTAAAGCGTGATTCAAAAGCTTTTTGTGAGTAGCCTCCGCTATCAACCGTGCCAGAAAAACTAATGCGGTTTAGCACGAAAAAATCCACCGCCCTTTGAAAATCGCTTAAATTTTCTTCTCTGCCTTTAAGTAAAAAAGTATAAAGTTCCCTGCCCTCTGTGAAGTTATCTTTTATCTTTTGAATAGCTTGTATGAGTTCTTTAGAATCTGTTTTTAGAATCTGCCAAAAGCAATATAAATCATAATTTATATCATTAGCATAAAATTTCACCTCACTTGAAACTGTGAAAATATCCCTTTCTTGCATACTTTGCAAAAGATATAGCCCCACACTGCCACCACCAAAAAAGCACTCTCTATACTCTGTAAAATCCTTTGGGAAGTAATCTTTTAAAAACTTTATCGCTCTTGATTTTCCACCCGGATACCTCAATGGGGACTTTTTATAGCTCATAATTTATCCAAATTTCAAAATTATTTGTTTTAGATTCTAGGTTTAAGTCTTGCAAAATCTTATTTTGTATCTTTGTAAAAGCATTATTTTGCAAAAAAGATTCTATCTTATCGCTTGGTAGCCGTATAGAATCTTGTAAAATGCTAGAAGTAAGCCTTAATACAGGTTTAAACTTTTCATAACCTTGCAAAGAATCGATATTATTATAAAGCATAAGCTTTAAAAGCCCATCTTTTATATCATCAGCACTTGGCAAAAGGGCATTTTTGCTATGTTTGCTTTCGCAAAGATAGAGAGTATTATCACGCAAAAACACATCATCGATTGTGAAAAAATACTGCCCACCCAGATAGTTTTCTATCATAATTTTTGCCTTTTGTCCTATGCCTATGTGTTCTTTTGGCTGGGTAGTGAGGCTTTCTCTATTTTGTGCCATTTGTGCTTTTTGTCGCGAAAAATTCATAAAAGATTCTTTGTTTTGCAATATTTTCTTAGCAAAAGAATCGATATTTTTAGAATCGTGTAGTTTGCATTGCAGACTCGTAGCAATATTTTTATAGGCGGTTTTTGCTAACTGCACTAAATGCGAAAGGTTTTTAGATTCTAATTGATTTAAATTCCAATGTAGTGCGGATTGATGATAGTTTGATAGCTTGTTTAGTTGCTCTGTGATATAAGCATTATTAAATTTTTGATTAGCAATCTTATCACTTTTATGCGGGTGCGATTCAGCCTTGTCATAAAAGCCTATAATCACATAGACATTTAAAAGACTCATAAGTGAGACACTATCCCACTGCAAATAATCCATATCGCCATTTATGCCCTCATCTTTGATAAGCGGGATAATGGCGATAGTTTTTGAAGCGGATTGACTAAAAGTATCATACACCCTAGAGTATGGATAAGAGCGGGTGCGTTTGGGACTCACCCATTTGCTTAAGGCAAAGGTTTTATCAGTAAATCTTATAAGGCATTTGCTAGGCAGGGTATTAATATCGGCAAAATCATAGTTAGGTAAATTTTCTTTTAGATATTTGGTGTAAGAAAAATTTTTTATAGCTGCCTTTAGCATACTCACAAGCTGCTTTCTTCAAAAATTTTTTTCAAGCTTTGCACCACATAATCAATCTCATCTTTTTTTATCACATAAGGTGGCATAAAATAAATAGTATTTCCAAGGGGTCTTAAAATAAGCCCCTTTTGCAAAGCCTTTTCATAAACAAAAAGCCCAGCTCTAGCTCTCTTGCTTTTAATTATATCAAAGGCATATATCATACCACACTGCCTAAAATTCCCCAAAAAATCAAAGCTTTGAAGCTCTTTAAATTTAGAGGCTATATAAGAGCTTAAAAGTCTATTTTGCCCTATAATGTCCTCTTTTTCAAAAATATCAAGCACGGCATTTGCACAAGCACAAGCAAGGGCTGAACCCGTATAGCTATGCGAGTGTAAAAAAGCCTTTTTGCTTTCATAATCATCATAAAAGGCATTATAAATTTCATCACTGCTTAAAACAACACATAATGGTAAGTATCCGCCTGTTATAGCCTTTGAAAGACAAAGTAAATCAGGCTTTTGAGAGCATTGCTCTAAGGCAAACATAGTTCCTGTGCGTCCAAAACCAGTCGCCACCTCATCAAAAATGACTAAAATTTCGTATTTTCTGCAAAGCTTTATAAGCTCATCTATAAAGGCTGGGCTGTAAAAGTGCAT
>CASFHJ010000116.1 GCA_949294425.1 uncultured Campylobacter sp. | reverse complement strand
AATTTTCATCATCTATTAAATTTATCATAGTAGCTAGAGATGAAGCCCCACAAGATTGCTCGTAGTTTTGTCTTATCACCCTTTCATTTTTAAGCTCCTGATAAGATTTTACTACAAATTCAGCCTTTAAGCACAAGGGTGCAAAAATAAAAAGTAAAAATATTCTTAGAATTTTTTCCATATACTAAGTCCAAAGATACTATCAGGTGCAGCAGCACTTCCTCCAAAATTTGCATTTAAAGCTAGGGCTGTGTCGCTATTTATGCTGTAAGTTGAACCAAGACTAAGCGTTGGTATAGATCTTAACTCTGAATTTTGGTAGCCATTTATCTTTTGCATAGTTTGAAACCTCTGTTCAGCCCCTAAATCAAGGCTTATCTTTGGACTTAGTATGATAGATAAATCCCCGCCAAAATATATACTATGCCCGTATTCTACCTCTAACAAGTCAAATTTTCTAGGTGCATTGTAGCCAAAGCCGGTGTATAAACTAAATACTACCGGATCGCTATATGATCTTACACTTAGCTGAATGCTTTGAGATTTTATGTAAAAATTCTTTGTTTGATTTATCACCTTTTCTCTTTGCACTACAGCACTTTGAAAACTTATTTGCGGCACAAAATCATAAAAGCTATCGCCTGTGTATATAAAACCAAGCCATAAAGAATCAAAGCCTATCCTTTCTTTAGCTTCAAATTCATTTGTGAAAAAATTTGTGTATTCGCGTCTTGCGTAACTTCCACTTGCTGAAAATAATATATCAAATTTAGGGTGTAAAGTGTATATAAAGCTTTGACTTAAAAAGCCTTGCTTAGTATCATTCCATATAGTGGGATCTCCTCCTACTGTTATATTTGGATAAAGATAGTAAGAATTTTCATTTCCTGTGCTAAGTAAAGAAAAAGTAGTGATACTTCTAAGACCAATTTGTTTTTTAAAAAGACTATCTATACTTATCTCATCACTTGCAAAAAGCTTTAAACTTAGAAAAAGAAAGAAAAAGAGTGAAAATTTTTTCAAAGAAGTTTTCCTTTTTTACACAAGATGTAAATTTAACTTACAAATTCTATCAAAAAATTTTTAAATACTATGTTATAATTCATATATAAATTAGATTTTTCAAAAGGAGTTAAAAATGTTTAAAAAGATACTTGTTGCATTGAGTTTATCTGCTTTTCTTACAAGTTTATCTTTTGCAGAGGATTTATTAGCTTATTATACCGATGGAAAACTTACAGAAAATTCACCCGGTGTAAAAGTATTAAGTTTAGATGAGAAAAAGCAAGTTAAGGGTGGGTATATTGGAGTGCCTTTATATGGTAAACAGTGGGGAAATAATAACGAATATTATATTATGGCCTTCTACAGTTCGGAAGAGTTTGTAAATGGATTATGTCCATTAGGGCAAACCTCTTGCAATAATCACAGTGTGACTAAACTAAACGCTTTCAATGAAATTGTTAATCAGAAAAGGGGAGAATACGGTTTTTTCCCAGTATATATAGTAAAAAGAGAAATTCAATACTCTAGATATGGGCAAGCTTTTGTTGTTTTTAAATATTCAACTGGAGCGATGGATGCAAATTTGCAACTATATAAATTCAATTCTACAACCTCAGGTTTGCATCTAAACAATAACATAGTAATAAAAGAATTAGCCAATCACTATAAAACTCAAATGGAATCAGCTTTAGGTGGTTGGTATGTGAGGTAGATTTTCTACCTCATTTTATATCAAGAAAGTGAATTTGCAATGTTGTCATCAATACCTAATATTCCAAACTCATACGATTTCAACCTAAATAATAAAAAGATTGAAGATTCAATTTCGACTTTCAATGTCAATTCAAACCAAAACTTAGTCAAACCCAAAAGCGAAGCAGTAGATGAAATTTTAGGTTACGGCGTAGATAAGGAAGGATATTTTACGGCTGATTTTAATGAGGCAGCGTCAATTCCAAAAGATTTTAAAATTTATGCAGAGGATGCTTTGGCATTTAAAAAGGAAGAGGAGCTAAATAAGGCTGATTATTTACTTTCTTTTTATAATGAAATAGACTTCGCAAAAAGTATAGGCAATGCTTATAAGGTGTTTTCACAACTTATACAAAATAAAGAAAATTTTTTAAATGAAGACTTAAAAAATTTCACTTACGCTTATAGCGTAGATAAAAATTTAAATATCATAAAAACATATAGCAAAGATGAGTATATATCACTCGTTGATAAAAACTTGACAGATGACGTATATCTTAGTTTTTCAACTGTAGAAATGAATCCCTTAAAATTTAATGATATAAACGAAGATAATATATTTAATAAACTTATGGCAAAGTTAGATAAAAATGTATATAAAGATAAGGAGGGTAATATAAGCAAAGGTGGTATTTTAACAGCCTTTATGAACTCAAATTCTTTTTATCTTTACGCAGAGGGTAAAAGTAATATACAGGGCAAATTTTTTGGATATGATGAAAATATAAGCAAAAAAGAAATAAAAGATTTTGCAAATTTTATGGAAGCAAATAAATTACAAAGCATTTCATCTATAAACGAAGCTTGGGATGGGCATTTTATGGTAGATGATTTTAGCTTAGCCCTTTACATCAAATCCTCCCAAACCTACAATCTAGGCTCTGATATAACAAAGCTAGCTCAAAGTCTAAGAGATGAATACAAAGACTTAGTAAATTCAAATATAAGCTTAGATGAATTTAAAGAAAAATATCTTGATTTTAAACAAAGACATGATGCTTTTGTAGCTCTTTACAAAGAAGCTATGAATGGAGCTAAGATAAATATAGATAAAGATAGTAATGGAAATTTAAATATAAAAATTCAAAAAGATTTAAATGATGAGAAAAAAGCTTTCACCCCCATACAAGCTGAAAGTAAAAATGAAACTTATACTTATGATGATATAGCTAAAAACTTCTTTTTATCTTTTTTAGAAAATGAAAGAAAAAAGGGGACTGATATTTTAGAATTATTAGAAAAGTTATTTAAAGTAGATAAGAGTAAGATAGATTTTAAAGTGTGAGATATTAAAAAAGTTTAAATTTAAAAATAATCTTAGATAAAAAGTTAAATTAATTAAAATTTTAAATTTAAGATAAATAAT
>CASFHJ010000115.1 GCA_949294425.1 uncultured Campylobacter sp. | reverse complement strand
CACAGGATAGACATCATAGCCGCTTAAATTTTCATATTTTTCTTTGATTTTTTTAGCCCAAGCCCTATTTTGAGCTAAGATAAAATCTGTATCGCTTTCATTTGTAAAGCTTTTACTCTCATAAGAGCTTTTTATATTTTGCTCCTTGTTTCTATCTTGCTTTCTGTGAGTGCTATTATCTAGGCTTTTAATGCCTTCTAAACCTTCTAAAAAAAGTTTTTCTTGCATTTGCCAATTTGAATCTCCAACTTTTAGGTTGAAAAAATAACGCATAAAATTATCCTCGCTTGTATTCTCATCAAGTCTTCTTACAAGATAGGCTATGGCGTTGTTAAAATGTGCCTCATCACAAACGGGTGCGTATAAAATCAAATTATGAATTTTAGACAGCTCATAAGAGCATTGTAAGCTCATACCCTCAAGCATTTCAAAGGTAAAGCTATTTAACGCATTAGCCTCTTTTATCCTCGTGTAAGCATAGGCTATCTCAAAGATATTATGACTTGCTATGCCTATGTTGATGTATTTGTAGTTATCATCTTGAAGGATAAAATCAAGCATTTTGTTGTAATTGCTATCTGTATCAATTTTCTTGTAAAAGGTAGGAAGCTCCCAGCCTCTTTGACTTGCGATAGTTTCCTCACTTTCCATATTTGCACCCTTTACAAAGCGGATTTTTATAGGCTTCATTCCTTTTAAAACCCTCTCTTTTGAAAAGGCAAAGAGTTTTTTAAGATACTCATAAGAATCCGGTATATAAGCTTGTAAGACTATACCCGCCTTTATGTCAAATTTGCTAAGACTTTCCATAAAAGCAGCCACGGTTAGTTCTAAATCCCTGAATTCCTCCATATCAAGATTGATAAATTTCTCAATACCTTGCCTTTTTTCCTCCTCTCTAGCTAAGGCATAAAGATAATCTAGCCTTTTTACCACCTCATCTTTTGAGTATTCGTAATCTATGATGTTAATTTGTGAAAAAATAGTAGTAATTTTTATAGATATATAAGTTATATAGCTTGATTTTAGAGCCTCTTCGTATTTTTTTATGCGGTAAGCACTTTCTGCTTCTCCTAAAACCTCCTCGCCGATTAGATTCACATTCAAAGTAATCTTATCCTCGTTTTTTCTCTTTTCTATGTGGGGTTTTAAAAAGCTTTCACTTGCGTCTAAGACCATAGCACTTGTATCTTTTCTAAGGTGAGAGACAAAAAAAGGCACTGAAATGCTAGGTGCAAAGCGACCAAAATTTATAAAAGAAAAAAGCAAGAACTTTTCAAAGCTCGTAAAAAAGTCCGCTATACCAAATTTATTTAAGGTATGCTCTATCAAGTCAAAAGAAGCACTTTTGTCCTTACACCTAAAAGAGCGGTCCAAAAGCTCTATTAGCATAACCTTATTTTTGGGATTATTTAGTAGTTTTTGCATTTTTGAGTGAAATTCCCGCTCACTTTGTGAGATATGTGCTTCAATCTTGTGTTGCAATTCTTTGGCGAGTTTGAGGGATTGTTGGATTGTTTCATTCATAGGAAACTCCTTAGCTTGTAGTCTTTAGATTTCATTAGATAATAGTAACAAAAAATCAAGCTAGAGTTAAAATTGTGGTAGTATATTTTTAGCCCCTGTGTGATTTGGTAACAAGCCACAAACTCTAAATTGTGCTATAATGCCCAGTTTAGTCAATTTTATCAGATAAGTAGTGCTATGGGATACATCATTTTCACGCTCACAATATGTTGTGTTTATCTGCGCCCATTTAGACTGCCAATATGGGTATTTAGCACACTTGGGGCGGTGTGTGCGTATGCTCTAGGTGTGGTAAGTCTTAGCGACATCGCACTTGTGTGGGAGATTACTAAGCCAAGCACCCTTGCACTCATCGGGCTTATCCTCCTTAGCCTTTCCTTTGAAAAGCTTGGATTTTTCACACACCTTGCCTCGTGTATCACGCCACACACGCATTTTATCCAGACTTGGAAATTCTTTGTGTTGCTCATTATTTTGGGGAGTGTGGTAAGCATAGTTTTTGCTAATGATGGGGCGGTGTTGGTTTTAACTCCGCTTATACTAGCACT
>CASFHJ010000114.1 GCA_949294425.1 uncultured Campylobacter sp. | reverse complement strand
GAGCCTGTCTATAAGCTTCCTCAGCTGGATCAGCAAGAGGCTGTGTGCCATCTCCAACTTGATTACCAGCGGTAGTTCCAGCAAAGGCTATGCCAGAGTCTGGGTTATACATCTCAGTAAGGGCTGCGGCTGAAGAGCTGTAGGTGTATTTATGAGCCGTGATTACTTGCACTGTTCTTGTTAAACCAGTAGCTGCTGCACCCTCATTTCCTGCTATCCAGTTTGAATTTATTGTTCCACCCTGTACGTTTGCTGCAGTTATAGTAGCAGTGGTAAAGCTTTGAGCATTTGCATCATACTCTAGTCTGTGTCTTTCTCCAGCTGAATTTGCCGCATTTATTGTTAAGCTGATATTTTTCATATTATCAGTTTCGCCCTCGTTATTTGTATTTATTAGCTGTATGCCCGATCCATCTTGCTTTGCCACAGCCCTTACTCCCGTGCCTGCTCTTGTGTCTGTTGGGCTTGTGAAGGTGTTTATGTATTGTATTGCCTGATCTAGGCTTGTGATTTGGCTATTTTGTATGCGAACTCCATTTATTGTTATATCAAGAGTTACAGGCTGACCGGGCACATTTCCCCAGTAAATAGCTCCTTGTTGAGTTTGTAAATTATTTATATCAAAAACAGCAGGAGCTTGATTATTAAAGGTATCTCCCGTAGTATAAACAGCGTCAGCAAAGCTTACCCAAAAGCCCTGACCCTCTCTTAAATTTAGGCTATCGTATTTATTGCTACCATTATTTACAAAGACAGAACCCATATCAACTCCTTTTTCAGTGAGTTCTAGGGCATTGTCTGAGGTGGTGTAGAACTGATTTGTAGCTGTGCTATTTTCATTTGCAATAGCTGCTGTTGAGGAGTTAAAACCATGCACTGAATCAAGGCTATAAATGGATCTTACCTCTGTTGGTTCTAGGTTTGTATTACCTGAATTTAAGGTCCCATTTAGCCAAAGCTCAGAGCTAGGATTTGCTGGGATTGTCATATCCTGATCCCATTGTATAGGCTGAACTGGCACTGAGGTATCTATCTCTCCTGTAACTTGATTCATATTCCAGCCCATAACCTTATAGCCATTTGTGGTAACGAAATTTCCAGCCGCGTCCACATTAAAAGAGCCGTCTCTTGTGAGGTAGTGATTTCTACCATTATCATTTGATACTAAGAAATATCCAGAACCTTCTATGGCTATGTCGTAGTTTCTGTCAGTGCCTGTGATAGAGCCTTGAGAATGCACACGCATAGTTGAGTTTGCACTCACTCCAAGACCTACTTGCATAGCGTTTTGTCCGCCAAGGCTACCTACTGGAGAGGTAGCTATTGCCATGGTTTGAGAAAAGGAGGTATTGTAATTAACACGGGAGTATTTAAAACCATAGGTATTAACATTTGCTATATTATTACCTTCAACGTCCATGCCTGTTTGATGAACTCTAAGACCAGAGACACCAGACCAAAGTGATTTCATCATAGTAAATCCTTTATGAAAACTTGCTTTTTTTATTTAAGGATTTATAAGCAATAAACGTTCCAAAAATGAGAGTTAAATTTACATAGCTTGTAGGGAAAAGATGAGCTCATTATAGCTTTTGCCTTGAGACTTGCAATACTCATCAAGGGCTTCACAGGCTTTATTTAGCCCCTCTTTTTGCTCTAAGTCTAAAAGCTTTGCGTAAAGCTCTTTTATGATGGCTAGGGCTTTTTCATTTGGTTTTCTACGCACAGAATAATAGCCTATAACATTGCCATTTGTATCTTTTGAAGGGGTAACATTTGCAAAAACCCAGTAAAAATCGCCATTTGTAGATAAATTTTTAACAAAGGCAAAAATTTCATCTCCATTTTTAATATAGTCCCAAAGGTATTTAAAAACAGCCCTTGGCATATCTTTATGACGAACTATATTATGTGGTTTGTTAAGCACATCTTTTATGTGCTTGTAACCGGCATATCTTAAAAAATCATGATTTGCGTAGCTTATCTCGCCTTTTAAATTTGTCTTTGAGGTTATTAAAGTATCAGCGCTTAGTTTTATTTCTTGCATTTTTTCCCTTATTGTAACTTAGTAAGCATTTTATGAGATATGTTCTCTAGCTTTTCAACACTTTGAATAATCTCATCATGTGTGTTTTTATCTATATACTTGCTTGAAAGCTCTAAGGCTTTTTGTGCGTTTTCTTGCATAGCCTTTGAATTTAGCTCTAGCTCATCTTTTGATATGAGCTCAAAGATAACCTTGCTTAAATTCTCATCACTCATTATCTTAGAAAGAGAATTTACAAGCTGCTTATCCTTACTTCCGTTAAGTGCTAGGTATATGTCTGATTTATAAAGTATATGATCCATCTTAACTACCGATAAAACAAGCCTTTTTGAGAATTCTTCAAAGGACTTTGAAAGAGATATTGAGCTTGTAGAAAAGCTTTCAAAGGTCTTGCTTAAATTTTCTATCTTGTCTTCTGAGTCTCTTGCTATGTTAAAAACTTGCTCGCTACCATTTTGTATGATATTGATTTCTTGTAGCATGGTATTCATAGCCACTGAAATTTCAGCGGTTGATTTTTCCACTCTTTCAGCTAAAATTCTCACCTCATCAGCCACCACAGCAAAACCGCGTCCATGCTCGCCTGCACGTGCTGCTTCAATGGCTGCATTAAGAGCTAGTAAATTTGTTTGATCTGCAATATCTTTTATGGCTGATACTATAGAGCTTATGTTTTGAGAATTTTGCACGAAGACAGAAACTGCTTCCTTGCTGGAATTTGAAACTTGGGCTAAGGATACAAGCACCTCTTTAAGCGAGGCTACATCTTTAGCGCTTTTATCTGTATCAGTAGAAATTTCTTTAACAACGGCATAAACATTTTTCATGGTATTTATATCAGAATTTAAAGACGATGAGATAGAAGATAGGTCTTTGTTTTGATTACCAAGGCTTAAATTCATAAGAGTTCTTGAAAGTGCATTTTTAAATATATCTTTTGAGGTTTTTTCTATATTTTCTAAAGCCTTGTTTATGAAAATTATATTATTAGCAAAAATGCCTTTTAAACCTTGAGGTAGGGCTTTGCGGTAGAATTCTGCCTTTTGAGAACAGCTTATAGAGGTGTTTATCTCTCTTAAATAAGCTTCTAGCTCGTCTAAGGTGTTGTTAATATTATCTGAAATATCAGCTAGTTTTTTACCAGCTTCTTTGGTGTAGATAATCCTGCCGTCAAAATTTCCCTCCTTAAGCTCCTTTGATAAAAGATAAATTTTTTCTAAAATATCTCTTTGTGCTTTTTGCTTGTAGCTAAGGTATAAGGCTAAGAGTAAAACTAAGACAAAACAAATGCTTGAAACGTAAAATGTTAAGAAAAAAGAGGCTATAAAGCCAAAAATAGCAATAAATATAATAAAAATCAAAAACTAAATCCTCTCCCCAGTTTTAAATTTTGTTAAAGGGCAAAAGTCTAGCATAAAATGATAAACGCTTTTACTAATAACTTAGAAGTTATCATTTAGCTTTATCTGCTAGAATTAGTCTTTTTTTGGAGTCTTGGTATGTTTAAATCCTTTTTTTTAAATAAGAACTTTGCATTTTATGCTTATGGTGGGCTTTTTGTGCTTGTATTTTTTATCTATACGCAAATAGCTTTAACAGTTGCTATAAATTCATGGTATAGAGACTTTTATGATATACTTCAAGCGCCAAAAAAAGAGATTTCAAAAGAGGAATTTTTACAAAATGTAAAAGACGCAAATAATTCAGCCCTAGCACAAAAGGAACTACAAGAAGCAAATTTCATAAACAAAGCCTCAGTTTATATATATCAAGGCTCACTTGAATTTTTCACAGGAAGTAAGAATATAAAAGGGCATGAAAGCTATGGTATGCTAAGCTTTTACCAGCTTGTTATGGTTTTTTTAAGCATAGCCATGCCTTATGTTTTTATGTATGCTATAAGCATTTATATAGCCTCTTTATATGCTCTTAAGTGGCGTGAGGCTATGACCTTTGAGTATGTGAAATTTTGGAAGAAAAAAGATGATAATATAGAAGGAAGCTCACAGAGGATACAAGAGGATTGCTACCGCTTTTCAAAGCTAGTGGAAGAACTTGGTATAAAGGTTTTTAAAGCTTTTTTAACCTTATTAGCCTTTTTACCTATACTATATAGCATTAGTGAGCCTATATCAAAGGCTTTATTTATGCATATGAGTGATGATAGCGCTTTTTCTTTTATGAAGGATATAGAGGGGCTTTTGGTTTATATAGCACTTTTAATCTCACTTGGAGGACTGCTTATATCTTGGCTTGTGGGTATAAAATTGCCCGGTCTTGAATATAATAATCAAAGAGCAGAGGCTGCCTTTAGAAAAGAGCTTGTTTACGCAGAGGATAATAGAAAAAAATACGCCACTGATACTAATATACTCGAGCTTTTTACGGGCATAAGGCTAAATTATAAAAGGCTTTTTTTGCACTATGGTTATTTTAATATCTGGCTTATAATGTTTGAACAAAGCCTTGTTATAGTGCCTCTTTTAATAGTAGCTCCCTCTTTATTTGCCGGTTTTGTAGGGCTTGGAGTCGTTATACAGATGAATTCAGCCTTTTCAGAAGTTAGAAGCTCTTTTAGTGTTTTTATACTAAACTGGACGCAAATCACAGAGCTTAGAAGCATACATAAAAGACTTAGAGAATTTGAAAAAAATGTGGGCTATAAATAGCTTTTAAAAATCATCATAGCAAAGCTCAAAGCTATTAAAAAGCTCCTTATCCTCTTTTAAAAGCCCTCTATTTATAAGCTCTTTTAAGACTTCCTTAGAGCAATCTGTTTGCTTTGGCCACTCTTTTTCATAACCATCACTTTTGTCTTTTATTTGAGCATTTATAAGTATGAGGTCTTCTTTTATGTAAAAGTCCCTCTTTGCGTCTATGTTATTTAAAACACGCCAAACAAGCATATATGGGTTTTTAAGCCTGTTTTCCTCGCCAAGTAGAATTAAAATTTTAAAATGCTCTTTAAGGCTAAGAGCCTTTGTAAAAAGCTCTTTTGCATCTTGTTTTTTATCTAGGACAATGCAAGTAATTGGGTTTTTGCTTTCTGTGTAAAACTGCCTTAAATCCTTTAAAGAAAAAAGCTTTTCAAAGGCTTTTTTTAAGCTCTCATCATCTAAGAGCTTAGGCACTCTTATATTTTTGCCTTCACTGCTTAAATCAAGCCCAGCCTTTCCTCCATGACAAAGGCCAAAAGAGGCATGATCTAGCTGATCACAAATGCCCTCGCTAATTAAAAGCTTACTTAAATCAAAGCGATTAAGCATGTATGGTATGAGCTTATCATAGTCTTTAAGCTCTGGTGCGTCCTTATTAACAAAGATGGCATGTTTTACAAAGCTAAGCTGACCTACTCCCCAAAAGGCATGCATGATTTGCTGTGCGTGAGCTGGATAACTTGAGTTTATCTTAGCTAGGATTAGATTATGAAAGACTCCGTTTTCAGGCATATTATAATCAAGCAAATCAGGCACACTGGTTTGTAAAAGTGGCAAAAAAAGCCTCTCAGTGCCAAGTGCCATAATCTTATCCTCTAAAGGAGGCTTACCAACCACAGTGGCTTGATAAATGGCGTCTTTTTTAGCCTTTATAGAGCTTACTCTTAGCACGGGAAAGGCTTCTTTTGGGGTGTAAAAGCCCGTGTGATCTCCAAAAGGACCCTCAAGCTCTAGCTCATTTGGATCAACAAAGCCCTCTATGACTATGTCGCTATTATAAGGCACAAACAAAGAATTTTCGCAAGGGCTTAAAAGGGCATTTTGCTTTTTTATAAAACCATAAAGTAAAAGTTCAAAAATTCCCTTTGGCAAGGGAGCTTGGGCACACCAAATATAAAGCGGATCTCCTCCTATGGCTATGCTTACTGGCATTTTTTTATTTGCTTTTTTATACTCATGATAAAAATGAGAGGCGTCTTTATGAATTTGCCAGTGCATTAAAAGTCTCTTATCATCAAGGACTTGTAAGCGATACATGCCTAGGTTGTTTTGCTTTTTATCAAGGCTTTGTGTGTAAACCTGAGCCATAGTTATAAATTTACCTGCGTCATCTTGCCATGTTTTAAGTATGGGTAAATCCTGCAAAGAAGCTATGTTTTGATAAGTAAAATCGCCCTCTTTTTTGAGCCTTTTTGGTGGTAAGCTTTTTAAGGATACAAACTTTTTAAGCAAGGAAAGCTTAGCAAAAAGTGTGCTTGGTATGTGCATTTTTAAAAGGCTTGAAAGCTCATTTGCTAAGCTTTCATAGTCTGTGCCAAAGGCTAAATTTAAAGCCTTTTCATTACAAAAGGTATTCATAAGCACAGGAAAATCATAGCTTTTATTTTCCTTTTTATTAACAGGCTTTGTAAAAAGTAAGGCTTTGCCCTCTTTTTTTTTAGCCTCTACGTAAGCTAAATGAGCTATTTCTAACTCTGTGTCTACTTCTTTATCTATGATTTGTAAAAGATTATGTTTTTCTAAGAGTTTTATAAATTCTCTCATAAATCCTCCATTTTTAAAGCTCTATTTAAAAGCTCTTTAGCACCCTTAGCTATCATCTTTTGTGCTAAAGTAAATCCTGCGTTTTTATACTCATCTTTTGTAACTTCAAGCTCATCTTTTAAAATCTCACTTGCATCAGGCAAGCCAACTATGGCACGAATTTTAATCTTATCATCATTTAAGCTAGCATTTATGCCAATTGGCACCTGACAAGCTCCCTCTAAGGTCCTTATAAATTCTCTTTCTATATAGGTTTCTATGTAGCTTTTTTCATCATTTAAAAAGTCTAAAAGCCTTTCAAGCTCTAAATTCTCTATACATTCTATACCCAAAGCACCTTGAGATGCCGCTGGTATCATCTCATCAAGACTAAAACTACTTAAAAAATTTAGCTCCTTTTCAAGCCCTAGCCTTTTAATCCCAGCCCTAGCTAAGATAATGGCGTCAAAATCCCCTCTTTTAAGCTTGGTAAGTCTTGAATTTACATTTCCTCTTAAATTTATTATCTTTAAATCAGGTCTTAAAAGCAAAACTTGCATTCTGCGTCTAAGACTTGTAGTTCCTACCTTTGCTCCCTTTGGTAACTCGTCTAAACTTTTATATTTCATACTTAAAAAGCTATCTCTTACGTCCTCTCTTTTTGTGATAGCAACTAGTTTTAAACCTTTGGGAAAAAAGCTTGGCACATCTTTTAAGCTATGCACGGCTATATGTGCCTCACCTCTTAGCATACTCTCTTCAAGCTCCTTTGTAAAAAGACCCTTGCCGCCTATCTTTGCCAAAGAAGAGTCCAAAAGCACATCTCCTTTAGTCTTAAAGCCTTGCAAGGATACCTTTATATCATATTTTTGCTCTAAAAGTTTTTTTATATGTTCGCTTTGCCAAAGTGCTAGGGCTGATTTTCTAGTCGCTATGATTAACTCTTTCATCTTTTTTTATCCTCTACTATCTCAACATCTATGATTTCTTCCTCATATTCTGTGTCTTCGTAGCGATTTTTTACCACTTTTTTTCTCCTAAAAACAAGGGCAAAGATGAGTATACAAGTAGCTAAAAAGCTACTTAAAACCCCCGGAACCATAAGCAAAAAAGCAGCTATAACATAAGAAAAATTTGCAAAAAGCTCTCTTAGGGCTAGAAGCTGAAATTCAAGCATATTTTTCCAAAATATAGCCAAAAGCACTATGCCAAGAAAAAAGCTAAGCACAACAAAAAGCACAAAGCTACTAAGCCCAAAAATAAAGATAAAAGCCAAAGAAAACAAAAGCTCTACTAATAAAAAGCTTAAAAAAGATAATCTATACAAGTTTTTGCCTTAAAAGTTCAAGTATTTGTGTGCTTTTTACTATGCTTTTTTTAAGCCCCTTTCTTTCTATGAGTTCTAGTTCACCATTTTCTAAGCCCTTGCCTATGATAAGAGCATAAGGAAAGCCCATGAGCTCAAAGTCATTTATCTTAACTCCAAATCTCTCATCTCTATCATCTAAAAGCACGTCAAAGCCCTCCTCTTTAAGTCTTTCATAAAGCTCGTTTGCAAAGTCAAAAGCCTTTTTATCCTTTAAATTTGATATGATAAGTTCGCAGCTAAAAGGCGCTATATTTTTATCCCAGATACAACCTCTTTCATCATGACTAGCCTCTATGGCAACGGCTACAAGCCTACTTACTCCTATGCCATAACAACCCATGTAAAATGCCTCTTTTTTGCCCCTTTCATCTAAAAATGTGGCATTCATGGCTTTTGAGTATTTTTGTCCTAGCTTAAAGATATGTCCTACCTCTATGGCTTTGCTTTGCTTTAGCTTAGAACCGCAGTTTTTGCAGCTATCTCCCTGACTTACCTTTATTAAATCCTTAAATCTATCCTCTTTTAAATTCTTAACAGAAATTCCTACTAAATGATAATCTTTTTCATTTGCTCCCATTATCATTTCTTCCTCGTCTTTAAGCTCTTTATCTACGTAAAACTCTAGCTCTTGTTTTAACTTTATAAAGCCTATAAAGCCCGGAGTAAGCCCCGCATTTACTAGCTCCTCCTCACTTGCATCAACTAGCTCTAAAGCCTTACAAGCATTTGAAGCCTTTTTTTCTTGCAAGTCATCACAGCCTCTTATGAAAAAGATAACCAGCCTTTGTCCATTTTCATCTATGGCTTTTTTTACCACAGCCTTTATGGTATAAAACTCATCTACCTTGAAAAATTCAGCCACAGCCTTTATGGTTTTTGTATCAGGGGTGTGAAACTTAGCAGCATAATCAGCTTTTGGTCTTTGCAAAGAACAAGTTTTTTTAGCCCTACTTGCAACCTCAACATTTGCAGCATAAGAACAAGACTCACAGGTTATAATATCATCTTCGCCGTTTTTAGCCAAAACCATAAATTCCTTAGAACCAGAGCCTCCAATAGCGCCGCTATCAGCCTCAACGACTCTAAAATCAAGCCCAAGCCTTGTAAAAATAGATCTATAAGTCTTATCCATAAGCTCAAATTCTCTGTCTAAGTCCTTTTCATCAGCATGAAAGCTATAGGCATCTTTCATTACAAATTCCCTACATCTTAAAAGCCCAAATCTTGGTCTTGCCTCATCTCTAAATTTAAGCCCTATTTGATATAAATTTAAGGGAAGCTGCTTATAGCTTGTAATCTTATTTTTAACCATGCTAAGCATGGCTTCTTCATGTGTTGGACCTAGGATAAAATCATTTTCTTTCCTATCTTTAAAGCGTAAAAGCTCAGGACCAAAAGCCTCGTATCTTTTGCTTTCCTTCCACAAAGAAGCAGGGCTAACAAAGCTTAAATCAGTTTGCAAGGATCCTGACTTATCCATTTCCTCTTTTACTATCTTATAAATCTTATCTAAGACCCTTTTTCCAAGAGGTAAGAAATTATAAAGCCCGGCTCCTCCTTGCTCTATAAAGGCTGCTCTTATTAAAAATATATGACTTGCTAAGGTGGCGTCCTTTGGTACTTCTTTTATGCTTGGTGCGTAAAAATTTTTAAATCTCATTTTTATTCTCCACTGCGTATTCGCATTTATATTCGTCAAGTCCCTTAACTTTTTCATCTAGGGCAAAGATATAACGCATAGCATTTGCCATGGTATCGCTTTGCACCTTGCCTTCTAAGTTTTTTAACTTCATCGTTGGGGTGTGTAAGAAAGCTTTAAAAACTTGGTGTATGAGCTTTCTTGCTTCTTCTTTATTTGAATTTTTTAAATATCCCTTTTTTATAGCCTTTTGAAGCTCTTTTTGTGCGCAATCCTTAGCTATAAGCCTAAGATCTTTAATGATGGGACTTAGCTCTAAATCATCTAAATACCTAAAAAACTCCATAGTCATCTTTCCTATGATGGAGTAAGCATTTTTAGCCTCGCTCTCTCTTAGAGCTAAATTTTTCTTAACCACGCTTTTTAAATCATCTACCACAAAGACCCTTATCTTGTCATTTTCTTTTACATCAACATCTCTAGGCACAGCTATATCAAAAAAATACCTCTTAAAAGAAACCTCCTCTAAAAGCTCATTTGTTATAACAGGGCTTTTAGAGCTAGTGGCACAAAAGATAAACTCACAAGAATTTACAAGCTCTTTCAGCTTAGAAATATCCTCGTTTTCAAGCCCTAAGGCTAGGGCTAGGTTTTTAGACTTTTCGTAATTTCTACTTAGTATGCTTATCTTTGCCTTTGTGCTAAGTAAGTGCTTACAAAGAAGCTCACTCATTTGACCTGCGCCTAAGACTAAGACTTTTTTAGAGTCTAAATTTGCTAATTCCCTTGCCTTGCTAACTGCCACTGAGGCTACTGATACTGGGTTTTTAGAGATTTCTGTTTGTGTTCTTATCTTTGCTCCGCATTTAAAGGCAAAATGCAAGGCTCTTGATAAATTTTTAGCACAAAAATTATTTTCAATGGCAAAGGAAAAGCTTTCTTTTAGCTGACCTGCTATTTGGGTTTCTCCAACCACTAAGCTATCAAGTGAAGAGGCTACTGAAAAAAGATGGTGTATAGCAGCGCTATCCTCAAAAAAGTCAGCTCTTTGCGATAAATTAGCCTCATTTAAGGCACAAAAATTTGACATCAAAGAAACAACGCTTTTACAAGCTAAGGAGCTCTCTTTTGCATAGATAAAAAATTCCACTCTATTACAGGTGCTAAGTAGCATACATTCTAAAATATTTTCATCTAAAAGTAGTCTTTTTAGGAGTTCTTTTTTTGACTCGTCTATGAGAGCTAGTTTTTCTCTTATAGCTAGGTCTGTATTTTTATGCGTCCAACTAACACAGATATAATGCATTAAAAACTCCTATCTATCATATTTTTTACTATCTCATTTAGGGCTTCATTTTTGTATTTTTCTATGGCTTTTAAAGCCTTTTGTCCGTAAGATAGTGCCTCATTTTTACATTTTTGTATAATCTCATACTTAGCAAATTTAGCTAACAAAAAGCTTTTATCCTCATCTTTTAAGTCCTTTTTAAAAAGAGCTAAAAGCATATCTTTATCTTCTAAAGCCTCATAAAGATAAATGTAAGGCAGGGTGCTTTTGCCCTCTTTAAAATCGCTGAAATTTTGCTTTCCTAAAAGCTCTTTGCTAGAATTTACATCAAGTATATCATCTACTAACTGAAAGGCTAGACCTAAGTTTTTACCATAATCCCTAAAAGCATTCTCATCTAAATTAGCAAGTATAGCCGCACTTTGAGCACTTGCCTCTATCAAAACCGCCGTTTTTTTATATATCATATCTAAGTATAAGCTTTTATTAGCATTAAAAGTCTTTGCAAGCTCTATATCCATTAACTCTCCAATGGCTAGTTTTGATACAGCATTTGCTATGAGTAGGGCTATTTTTTTATCTAGGCTAAGTAGCTCTGCAAAAGCCTTTGCGTAAAATATATCGCCAAGCATTAGAGCATTTTTTGTGCCAAATTCAGAATTTACAGATCTTGCCCCTCTTCTTAACTTAGCCTCATCTACTATATCATCATGAAGCAAGGAAGCAAGATGTATAAGCTCTACTATGGCACAAAGCTTATAAGAGTTTTCATTTGCCTTGCTTATGCTTAGTATAAGTTTGGAGCGAAGTTTTTTCCCATTTT
>CASFHJ010000113.1 GCA_949294425.1 uncultured Campylobacter sp. | reverse complement strand
GATGAAATTTTAAATTTAAACTTAATGATTATATAAAATATTTTTTAGACATACTTAGTATAAAATGCCCTAAAAAAGGTGTATTGCTAGGCATTGCTTATACAAAAAGTAACATAAAAAAGAAAAAATAAGTAAATATCTAAGATAAGATAAAAATTGTCGTAAATTGTGTTGTATCATATACATACAAACGAAAATTACAAAGGAGGAAAAATGAGTAGATATGAAGAAATATCTAATGTCTTTAAGTCTCAGTATGAGAATTTTATAGGCGGTGAATGGCTTGCTCCTAAAGGTGGGCAATATACTGAAAACAAAACGCCCATTTCAGGACAAGTTCTTTGCAAGGTTCCTCTTTCTAGTGAGGAGGATATAGAGTTAGCTTTAGATGCTGCTCACAAGGCTAAGGATTCTTGGGCAAGGACAAGCACTACACAAAGAGCAAACATCTTGCTTAAGATAGCAGATAGGATAGAGCAAAACCTAGAGCTTATAGCTTATGCTGAAACATGGGATAATGGCAAGGCTATAAGAGAAACCTTAAATGCTGATATTCCTCTAGCTGTAGATCATTTTAGATATTTTGCTTCTTGCATTAGGGCGCAAGAAGGTGCTATAAGCGAAATAGATGATGATACTATAGCTTATCATTTTCATGAGCCTATAGGGGTCGTGGGGCAAATTATACCTTGGAATTTCCCTATACTAATGGCTGCTTGGAAACTAGCTCCTGCCTTAGCAGCTGGAAACTGCGTTGTTTTAAAACCTGCTTCAGCTACTCCTGCTAGTATCTTGGTTCTTTTTGATGTGATTAAGGATCTATTGCCACCCGGAGTTGTAAATATAGTAAATGGAAGTGGAGGAAAGATAGGTAAAGCCTTAGCTACAAATCCTCGTATATCCAAGGTAGCCTTTACGGGTTCTACAGCGGTTGGAAGGCAGATTATGCAGTTTGCCACTGAAAATATCATACCTTGCACCTTAGAGCTTGGTGGAAAGTCTCCTAATATCTTTTTTGAAGATATTTTTGAACATGAAGATGAGTTCTTAGACAAGGCTGTTGAGGGCTTAGTTCTTTTTGCCTTTAATCAAGGAGAGGTTTGCACTTGCCCATCTCGCGCACTCATACAAGAAAGTATATACGATAAATTCATAGAAAAGGTTTTAAAAAGGGTTGAAGCCATAAAGATAGGCAATCCTTTAAAAGCCGATACTATGATGGGTGCTCAAGTTGATGAAAATCAAGTAAGAACTATACTAAATTACATAGATATAGGTAAAAAAGAAGGAGCACAGCTTTTAATAGGAGGCGAGAGAAATAACTTAAGTGGCGATTTGGCTGGAGGTTGTTACATAAAGCCAACTATTTTCAAGGGACATAATAAGATGAGAATTTTCCAAGAGGAAATTTTTGGACCTGTTTTAGCTGTAACAACTTTTAAAGATGAAAAAGAGGCACTTGAAATAGCAAATGATACTATTTATGGTCTAGGTAGCGGTGTTTGGACTAGGGATATAAATAGAGCCTACCGCTTTGGTAGAGGTATACAAGCAGGACGTGTTTGGACTAACTGCTATCATGCTTATCCAGCACATGCAGCCTTTGGTGGCTATAAGCAATCAGGTATAGGTAGAGAAACACATAAGATGATGTTAGAGCATTATCAACAAACCAAAAATTTATTAGTTTCTTATTCTATAAATAAATTAGGATTTTTCTAAGATAGCATAAAAAGAAGGAGAAAAAAATGATACCAAAAACTATGAAAGCAGCAATTTCTAAAGAATTAGGCAAAGAACTTGTTATAGAAGAAGTTTCAGTTCCAAAACCAAAAAAGGGAGAAATTCTAGTAAAGATAGAGGCTTGCGGAGTTTGTCATACTGATTTACATGCTGTTGAAGGTGATTGGCCTGTTAAGCCTAAAAAAGATCTTATACCAGGACATGAGGGTGTTGGTAAGATAGTTGAACTAGGAGAGGGAGTAAGTCATTTAAAGATCGGAGACACTGTTGGAATTCCTTGGCTTTATAGTGCTTGCGGACATTGTGAGCATTGCTTTGGTGGCTGGGAGACATTGTG